>JAVBYH010000033.1 GCA_030824175.1 Bacteroidota bacterium
TACATCCAGTTTCTCGTCGCGCCGGGCTCGCCGTACGACGGCATCGTGATCCACGCCGGATTCAACACGGCGTGCGTCGACCACATGACATTCCATACGTCGAAGGATTCGGACCAGGCACGTCGGCCGCGGCTTCTCGTCACATACTCAAAATAACAATCGCAGCCGTTGTGCAGTGAACGACGTCTTTGGATTTCACAGAAACTATACGACTACCAATGAAAAATATTGTCAGCACCATCCTTCTTGTTGTTCTCTGCGCCGGCGTGTTGTCGGCAAACAACGGTTCACAGTATTCCCGCTTCGGCATCGGCGAGCCGAGCCTGACCTCGTCGGTGCGCGCCCTGAGCCTCGGTTCGACCGGCACCGCGCTGAACGCCGAGGGCTACATCGACCAGAACAATCCCGCGACGCTTGGCACGATCACGCGGACCCTCATCAACGGGTCCTACCAGTACCGAGGCTACCAGGCCACCGACGGCACGGCATCGTCGTATCTGAACGCCGGCGGCTTCCTCGGCGCGTCGATGGCCTTTCCGGTCTACAAGCCCTACGGCATCGTCTTCGGCATCGGCCTGGCGCCTGTGACGAGCGTCGGATACTATTTCAACCTCACCGATACGTACAACGGCCAGACGGTCAGCCAGACGTTCGACGGCCGCGGCGGTCTCACCGCCATTCAATTGAGCCTCACGTATTCGCCGAAGACGGACATCTATCTCGGAACGACGATGCACTACGTGTTCGGCACGATCCGCGATCAGCACACGCTTACGTACGCGAGTTCGCTGTTCTACGCATCGGACGACCTGAAGACGACGGGGGCGCACGGGTTCGCCTTCCGCTTCGGCGCACTCCACACCGGCATCGACAAGGCCCTCGGCCTGTCCCCGACGAAACACGTCTCGCTCGGCCTCACGCTCTACACAGGCGGCTCGCTCACGACGAACGAGGAACTCCTGAGAACGCTCTCCACGGCCGACACGACGATCGCCATGCCGGACCGTTCGATCGACGTTCCCCTCGGCTTCAGCGTCGGCCTTGCGTATCAGAACAACGGCATGGTCTACACCACGGATGTGAGCATGCAGCAGTGGAGCGACTTTAAAATGTTCGGCGTCCATCCCGCCGAACAGCAAAACAGCATGCGGGCCGGCGTCGGCGTCGAGTGGCTGCCCGGCAAGGAGTACATCGATTCCTACTGGAAGCAAGTGGCGTACCGTCTGGGCGCCTATGCGCATCAGACGAACGTGAAACTGAACGGCACCTCGATCAACGAATACTTCGCCACGGCCGGCATCGGCCTGCCGCTCGGCAACGACGGCCGCCTCAATATCGGACTCGAGTACGGCATCCGCGGCACGACGTCCGCTTCGCTCGTCAAGAATAACATCCTCCGCCTCACGCTCTCTGTCAGCGCGGGCGACATTTGGTTCATTCAACCGGAAGTGGAATAACATGCTGGCAATCGCAAGCGACCACGCAGGATTCGCATACAAGGAAAAGACGAAGGCCTTCCTCGACACGCTCGGTATCGAGTACCGCGACTTCGGCACGAAAACCCCCGAGGCGGTCGATTATCCGGATTTTGGACACGCGGCGGCCCAGGCCGTCTCGGACGGCACCTGCTCCGAAGCGATCCTGGTGTGCGGCACGGGCATCGGAATGTCCATCGTCGCCAACAAGCACAATGGCGTGCGCGCGGCCGAATGCACATCCGAAGCCGGCGCGGAACTCGCGCGGAAACACAACAATGCGAACATCCTCTGTTTCGGCGAACGCCTCGTCTCCTGGGAAACGGCCGAGGCGATGATTCAAAAATTTCTCACGACGCCCTTCGAAGAGGGACGCCACACCGTGCGCGTCAACAAGATCCATTCGCTCACCCGATGTTAACAAAAGAAGAGAATCCCAATGACCCCTTTGCAACAATTTGACCCCGAGGTGTTCGGCTCGATCAAGAATGAGCTGCACCGCCAGAACACCAAACTGGAACTCATCGCCTCCGAGAACTTTGTGAGTCCCGCCGTGCTCGAAGCCGTCGGTTCCGTCATGACGAACAAATACGCCGAAGGGTATCCCGGCAAACGGTACTACGGCGGCTGCGAATTCGTGGACGTCGCCGAGGATCTCGCGCGCACGCGCGCCAAAGAACTCTTCGGCGCTGAGTATGCGAACGTGCAGCCCCATTCGGGATCGCAGGCCAACATGGCCGTCTATTTCACGTTCATCAAGCAGGGCGACAAGGTGCTCGGCATGAACCTCTCGCATGGAGGCCATCTCACGCACGGCTCTCCGGTGAACTTCTCGGGCCAGATGTACAACTTCTCCGCGTACGGGGTCGGCAAGGACACCGGATACATCGACTACAACGAGGTCGAAGACGCCGCCAAACGCGAACGCCCCAAGCTCATCACGGTCGGCGCCAGCGCGTATTCGCGCAATATCGATTACAAAAAGTTCCGCGAGATCGCGGACAGTGTCGGGGCGTTCCTCTTCGCCGACATCGCTCATCCGGCCGGCCTCATCGCCGCAAAGCTGTTGAACGACCCGATCCCCCATTGCCATGTCGTCACATCGACGACGCACAAGACGCTGCGCGGGCCGCGCGGCGGGCTCATCCTCCTGGGGAAGGATTTCGAGAATCCGTTCGGCCTCACGGCGCCGAAGTCCGGCCGCACGAAGATGATGTCCGAACTGCTGGACTCGATGGTCATTCCGGGCATCC
>JAVBYH010000170.1 GCA_030824175.1 Bacteroidota bacterium
TCACCGCGAAAGGCTCGGTGGAGGACAAGGTGAAGGGGTTGGACGCGGGCGCGGACGATTATCTCGTGAAGCCGTTCGCCATCGCCGAACTCCTGGCGCGCGTGCGCTCGCTCCTGCGGCGCAAGACGACCGAGAAGGGCACGACGCTCGCGATCGCCGACCTCGTGCTCGACCTCGTTTCGCACAAGGCGCGCCGCGGCGCGAAGCAGATCGACCTGACGGCGAAGGAGTACATGCTGCTCGAATACTTCATCCGGAACAAGAACACGATCCTCACGCGCACGACGATCTCCGAACACATCTGGAACTACAACTTCGACACAGGCACCAACATCATCGACGTCTACATCAACCACCTGCGGACGAAGATCGACGGCGGATGGGAGCACAAGCTCCTCCACACGATCCGCGGCGTCGGCTACATCATGAAGGAGGGCTGAGGTGTCGCTCTTCCGGCTCATACAGACGAAGGTCTTCCAATCCATCCGCGTCAAACTCACGTTCTGGTATACGGTGATCGTCGGCGCGACGCTCTTCGGCTTCGGCGTCGCCTCGTATTTCTTCACGCAGGAGAAGCTCTTCGCGAGCCTCGACTACTCGCTCCGGAACGAGGTTGTGTGGCTCAAGAGCTTCATCGAACCGCAGGCGAAGAAAGTGAAGCTGAAGAAGCACCGCGTCAAGAAGCCCCCGGTCGCGGCCGAAAAGAAGAACGGCGAGAAGAAGGCGGCGCGGGAGAAGGTCGTCGAGCGCGAGAAGATCGTGGAGCCGGTCGAGGAAGATTCGGCGGCGTTCGATCAGATCTGGAACCAGATCTACGAGCACACGCTCCTGAGCCCGAAGAAGCAGATCATCCAGATCCGCGACAGGAATGACGAGATCCTCTACCGCTCGTACAGCCTCGGCAAGGAAGAGATCATCTTCGAGGACATCCCGTACAACACGACGAAACTCGTCACGATCTACGATGCAAAGGGACAGCCCCTTCGCCTGGCCGTGACACAGAGCCCGATCGCCAAGATCTACGTCGCGTATCCCGAGTCCGAAGTGTTCGAGGTGCTCAGCAACCTCTTCTCACTCTTCATCATCATGGTGCCCGCGAGCCTCCTCATCTCCGTGCTCGGCGGATGGTTCCTGGCCAAGGCGTCGCTCCGCCCGGTGGACGTCATCACGCAGACGGCCCGCGACATCACCGCCCAGAACCTCGACCAGCGCATCCCCTCGGGCGGCGTCAACGACGAGCTCGGGCGCCTCGTCTCGACATTCAACGACATGATCGGCCGGCTCCAGCATTCCTTCGACCAGGTGCAGCAATTCTCCATCGACGCCTCACACGAACTGCGCACGCCGCTCACGATCATGCGCGGAGAGATCGAGATGGCGCTCCGCACGCAGCAGGCCGGCGACGATTATCGCCCTCTGCTCTCGAGCACGCTCGACGAGATCATGCGCATGACGTCCATCATCGACAACCTGCTCACGCTCGCCAAGGCCGATGTCGGACACAGCACGCTGCACCTCGAGACGCTCTCGCTCACCGGCATCGTGAAGGAACTCTACGAGGACTCGGCGATCCTCGCGGAGCCGAAGAACATCTGCGTCATCCTCCAGCGCACGGACGACATCACGCTGCTCGGCGACGAGGTGCGCCTGCGGCAGATGATGCTGAACCTGCTGAGCAACGCGATCAAGTATACGCCCGACGACGGCGAGGTCCGTCTCTCGCTTACGCACGACGAAGGCTTCGCCGTCATCCAGGTCTCGGACACCGGCATCGGCATCCCCGAGGACCAGCTCATCAAGATCTTCGACCGCTTCTACAGGGTGGACAAGGGACGGTCGCGCGAAATGGGCGGCACGGGACTCGGCCTCTCGATCGCCAAATGGGTGGCCGAGGCGCACGGCGGCGAGATCCTCGTTGCAAGCGAGCTCAACAAGGGGAGCACGTTCACCGTGCTGCTCCCGATCGTGGAGCGCAGCGACGAGGCTGAAACCGCTGCGGAACATGACGTTACGGGGACCGCGATCGTGAAGGATTATTAATTTGCTTCTCGGGCACGGATTGGATACTTTTATACCGTGAAGCGTTGTTGAATATGTGCAACGGTTCACACAACCATCCAACCATTACCAAGGAGTAGATCAATCATGAAAACATCATTTGCACTCGCACTCGCCCTGATCCTGACACTGTCCTTCGGCACGTCCACATTCGCCCAGGAGGTCAAGGATCTCAAGAAGGACCTCAAAAAAGCGGAAGTTAAAAAAGAAGAGGCCGTGAAAGACGTGAAGAAAACCGACGAGAAGAAGGTGGAAGCCGTGAAAGAGGCCAAGAAGGCGGACATGAAACATATCGAAGCGGTGAAGGAAGTGAAGAAGGCGGAAGTAAAGAAGGTGGAGGCGGTCAAGGAGGCAAAGAAGGCCGATGTGAAACAGGTGGAAGCGCTGAAGGATGTGAAGAAGGCCGAAGTGAAAAAACTCGATGCCGTGAAAGAGGCGAAGAAAGCCGATGTGAAAAAAGAAGCGGCGGAGAAAAAACTGAAGGACGTCAAAAAAGAGATCAAAGAAGAAGTGAAGTAAGACGCGTCCGCCACATAGACGCCACGGTGCAGCAACGGCCCCGCCATACGCATGGCGGGGCCGTCTTTTTTTAAATTGCATCTTCAGCCGTGAATGCGTATTTTTGGCGAGATGAAATATCATTCACTGCCCCGCCACTTATCGACAG
>JAVBYH010000405.1 GCA_030824175.1 Bacteroidota bacterium
TACGTGTTCATTGCCGATCCGATCCTGCGGTCGTTCGCTCCGAACGCACGGATGTACCACTCCCCGTCCCAGCAATGCTCGTCGATGCCCCGCGCGATCGTGTCGCGCAGCTCCTCGATGTCCGCACGCGGGATGTGTCTGTTCTCCAGGAGTTCCAGGAGACTGTTGAGCATGGCCACGTAGAACATCCCGCCCCAGACGCTCTCACCGCCGTCGGCGCCGCCGATGTAGTCGAGCGTGTCGTTCCAATCGCCCCTGCCGAACACGGGGAGGCTGTGTTTGGCAAGGTTGTGTCGCACGAATGTCACAA
This sequence comes from Bacteroidota bacterium, assembly GCA_030824175.1. Classification (GTDB taxonomy): domain Bacteria; phylum Bacteroidota; class Ignavibacteria; order UBA10030; family UBA8401; genus CAISDA01. The sequence continues at coordinate 311 of JAVBYH010000405.1, forward strand.
CGGCGAAGAGATGGTCGAGGATCGACCCGTCCTTCCCGTCGACAAACGGAGCCTCGGCATCGAGGATTGTGAAATCGCCCGTCTCCTTCACATAGGCGGTGACGGCGAGGATGAACCAGAGGGGGTCGTCGCAGTGTTTCGTCAGCTCTCCGTTGCCCTCGTTATAGAAGTGGTGGTACACCCTGCCGTCGGTGAACATCTGGCGCGCAAGGAAGAGGATGCGTTCGTACGCCTTCCGGGGCTGCGCGATGGTGACGGCGATGACATCCTGCGAGGTGTCGCGGAAGCCGAAGCCGCGGCTGATGCCCCAGTAGTAGTAGCTGGCGACCCGTCCGACATCGAACGCGACGCGCGCCTGGTACTGGATCCAATAATTCATGAATGTGTCTGTCATCGCATCGGGCGTGTGCGACGATGTCTGGCTGAAGAACCCGTTCCATTTCGCGCGGACCTCCTGCAGGGCGGTCTCGACGGAGTGCGCGTCCCTGTACAGGAGCGGCACTGTGTGCTTCTTCGCCTCGAAGTCCGCCTTCGGTATCACGCCGAGGGAGAAGACGACATCCTTCGACTCGCCGGGCTCGAGCACGATATCGATCTGAAGCGCGCCGATCGCGTTGCCGAAGTCGGTGTCCATGCTCGAGAGACGGCCCGTCTCGATCGCCTCGGGATTCGTTTCATTCCGATAGAGGCCGATGAAGCGCTCGCGCACGGTCTCGTATGCGGCCGCCGGATGGTTCACGGTGAAGAACGCATACTGGTCCCATTCCTTGTTCTCCTGCTGCTGCGTGCCGCCCGTCTGCGTGACCCAGTAGGTCTTCGTGGCGAAGATCGCGTTCGCCTTCGCGTCGAAGTGGACGCGGTTGAAATGCTGATCGTCGCACTGGTTGATGATGTCCACGAGTCCGTGGCCAAGGGCGAATTCGACGTATCCGAAGAGGGAGAGCCGGCGCGTGCGCGTGGAGGTGTTTCTGATCGCCGCCTTCCAGAGTTCCCGGGGTTCCGAGCGGGGTACGAAATACGTGACGGAGGATGTGATGCCGTTGATGTCGCTCTCGATACGCGTGTAGCCGAACCCGTGCGCGACCCTGTACGCGGCCGGATTCCCGCCGACCGGCTGCCACGAGAGGCTCCAGAGGTCCGATGTGTCCCTATCTTTTACGTATATATATTTTCCCGGCCTGTCCGGTGGCACGTCGTTGATGCGATAGCGCGTGATCCGGCCGTGCAATGGGTTTTTATAATAGCTGATGCCGCCTGCGTTATTGGATATTGTAGCGAAGTATGTGTCGTTATAAATATAATTGATCCAGGGTGTCGGCGTCCTGACATTGGTGATGATATATTCCCTGTTGTCCTCGGAAAAATGTCCGTAATTCATAGATAATCCGTCATCCGCAGCAATATGGTCTTCCGATACAAACATCCCGCAGCCCGTAAAACCAGTCAGCCGGTATTGGTGGTAATACCGGCTGACTGTATTTCCGTTATTGCATCATACGTGTCCGCAGGGCGGATGTTACTTCATGAGTGTCATTTTCTTTGTCTCGACGAAGCTGCCCGAACGGAGCGTGTAGAAATACACGCCGCTGGACATGACCGATGCATCGAAATCGACTTCATGATTGCCGGCGGCGATCACACCGTTCACCAATGTCGCGACTTCCTGGCCGATGATGTTGTACACTTTCAGTGTCGTCATCGAAGCGGCGGACAGTTTGAATTTGATCGTCGTGTTCGGGTTGAACGGATTCGGATAATTCTGCGACAACGAGAACTCCTCGGGTGTCACACCGCCGCTGTTGCGGACGCTTGTTGCCATGCCGAACCAGTTCAGATCGCCCAGCGGCTTGCCGTCCGTGCCTGCAGTCTTAAACGCTGCATTTGCATAGGCAAGGTTTTCCGGCAGCGGCCACGTCGGCGGGAAGTTCAGCTTATAATCCCAACGATTGTCCAGCTGGCGTGTCGCGATACGCTTCACATAGGCGACGAGCGAGTCTGCATGACCAACGACGCCGGCATCGGTGAATTGGGGATCGGTGTTGAAATTGTTGGAGATGTTGACCTTCGATGAATAATCCCATGATTGCGGATTCTTGAGCGAGTCATACACTTCGAGACCCAAGTCGTTGATCCAGCGCGGCATCGACAGCTTGCGCTTCAGATACTGTTTCGGACCGGTGATGACCTCGACGCTGTCGTAGACCGTGACGGTGTCGTTCCACTTAGTATAGAAACCGGTGATCTTCGAATCCCAGAAGTATCCGTTGTTCTGTGCAAGATAGGTCCTGTTCGAGGGAACGTACGGTGCGCCGAGATCAGTATAGTGAATCTCCGGTCCCGTCGTCGCATACCCTTTGTATGTCATCTGTTTGCGAAGCTGCAGGATGCCCGAGGACGCCGTATCGGGATAGTTCAGGAACGAACCGCCGATCACCTGTTCCGGATCGCCGCCCCATGCGTGCATGTCATAGAAGAGGTTGTTCTTGATGTGCAAATTGTTGCCCGTTCTGATGAGGAACGGATTGACGGCGCCGTACACCACGGTATTGTGTTCGAACAAGGAGTACGGGCTCACGCCGCGAACGGACCAGAGGTACGCATTGGTGGCGAAGAACGTGTTATTGCGGAAGATCGTCGTGTCCGTATGGCTATTGTTGTCGGTCATGAACGGCTGGCCGCCGAAATACGAGCTCGAGTGAAGGATGTTCCTGAAATGGCAATTCTCCACTTTCAGCTTGTAAAATCTGCCGCCTTCGGCGCGAATACACGCCTCGGTCCATCCGTCGAAGACGACCTTGTTCAGCTTCAGCGAAATCGAGTCGGCGCCGATCCACATGCCGCGGCTCCAGCCGAGTGTCTTTTTGGCGGACGTCATGGACAGCAGATACATGTCGCTTACCTCGATCTTGATTCCCTTCTTGATGAACTTGAAGAACCATTCTTCCGATGAACCGTCTGCGCGTGTGGCAGGTGCGAGGATCGGGGGACGGGCAGCTGTTCCACGTGCGATGAACTTGGCCGAATGGGTGATTTCAAATGCAGTCTCGATGTAGTAGATTGCGCCGCGGTCCAGCACATACACGCGGGGCGCGGTGACCGACGTATCGGCATTGATGATCTTGCTGATGTTCAACGACTGCGCACCCGGAATAAAGACTGTATCGGTTGTAGACTGAGCCGATACGGTGCTTGGGTTGGCGGCGAACAACGCCAGTCCCACAAACAAAATAATGTATAGCGATCTCTTCATCTGAGCCTCCGTTAGATCTATGAAATAGGAACGTTTATTTAAACACGACGTGTAACGATGCTGCCGAGTAACGTGAAGCGGACCTCCTTTCACGGTTTTGTAATAAGGAAACAAGCAGTTATTATAATTTGACACGCAATCCGACATCCGCCGTCATGCCATACCGCTGCTGCGACGTGATGAAGCTCGTGCTCTGGTTGATATCGACATCGTCCTCACCGGTGATGTTGTTGAGATTCACAAAGAGCTGAATACCATACCACGGCAGTTCCTGTTTCGCCGAGAGGTCGTACCGCACATATTTATCGGAATTCACGCGGTTTTGAACCCAGAAATCCGGTCGTTGGAAGACGTTGTCCTTGTAGAGCATGGAGACGCGCACCGAGAATCCCGCGTAGTCATAGCCCAGCGAGACATTGATCACATCATTCGGCTGGTTCAGCAAACGCGTTGTATAGAGCGTGTCGACGGAATACGTCTGCTGGATGAAGTTGGAGTCCAGGAAGGAACCGATGTACGTTTTGGGGTATTTCGCCTCCGAAAAAATATGCGTGTAGTTGATATTGAGCACGAGGCCGGTCAGGGCTCCGGGCAGATACCAGAAATTCGTCTGCCATTCCGTTTCAATACCGATGACGTCGATGTCAATGGGGTTGTTGATGTATGTGTTGAGGGCCCGGAGTTCCGTCCCGACTTTCACCTGGTCTTTCAGCTCAGGATAGGCGCTGAAATCATTCGGATATAATTTGACGGGGAAGATCAAATCCGTGATGCGTTTCTTGAACCCGCCGACGGTGAACAATCCCACCTCGTTGGAATAGACGGACATGACAACGTCAAAATTCTGGGAGCGTGCGGGCTTCAGATCGGTATTATTATACAGGACGAAATTGGTCCCGATAAGGTACATCGGAATGATTGTATTGTAATCGGGATAGTTGATCGTGTTCGTATAGGCGAAATGGAATCGCAACCATTCCATCGGCTTGTATTGCATATGCACCATGGGCAGCAGGTAGCCGTGTGTCTTGCTCGATGTCGTCTCGGCGGAATCCAATCCCCCTCCTCCGATTTGTTTCGCCCGCAATGCCGTATACGATGTCGTCAGGCTCTGGTAACGAGCGCCGGGCAGGAGTGTCAGCGCCTCGCCGTAATTAAACGAGAGCATGGCATAGCCGGCGGATCGTTTTTCGTTGCCCCGGTAATCGTACAGGCGTGAACCGAGCACCTGCGGCTTGTATCCGCCGCCGTTGCCGGCACCTGGATTTCCCTTCGCGACCTCGATGACCTTCAGCATGAGGTCCACATTCATCGGCTGACCGAGTGTGTACTTGCCCTTGAGGAAGTCGCCGAAGCTGTAGTCGGGATCGGCGAAGTCCGTAAATGTGATATTCGTACCGTCCGCGGTGAACTGGGGGAAGGCCCGCGAAATGGCTCCCGTGACCTGCCCGCCGTCATCATAGAACACGGAGCCGCTGGCCTGGTTGTAATCGTACTCTCGGGTCCGATAATTGAACGAACCGCCCATCTTTATTTTTGTGGAAAAGTAATCCGAGAGCATTAGATCTTTGCCGATATCAAGGGCGGCGTTGTAGGTTCGATCCTTCGATTTGACGTCGATGTTGGAGATATCGAAAAACACGGCAGTGAGCGGTGTATGTGTGACCTTGGAATCGACGACATCCGATGGCGCATATTTCAATGCTGAAAACTGATTGATGAATCCGGCATCGTCCTGCCAGAATTGGAAATTCACATCATCGGGACTCTTGCTTCCCGAGTAGGAATGTGAAAGCTTCAGATCGATGCCGAAACCCTCGATCTCCTGCTTGAGACTGAGGAGATTGCTATACACGTCAAGGGTATTGTTCGAATTCGTCGCTCTATAGAAGAGATCATTGGCCTGCAATCTGATGTCTTCATTTCTGTTGATCGTTCTCGTATCACTCCGTGTATAAAAGTTCATGAAGCCGATGTTGCCTGTCTCGTACACGTAATCGAGCACGAGCGTTCCGCCATAACGTCTGCGGTCCCTGAAGACATCGGCAAGATTGAGCGTTTTGAACACCGGGGGATCGACGCTCGCGACATCGATAACACCGTCGTATGTGTAATCTGCCTTCAGCTCATTGGAACTGAGATTCTTCTTTTCGATGCTTCCCTGCGCAAACACGCCGAAGCTGTTTTCCAAGAAGCGCTGTTCGAGCGACGCGACGAATTTGTAATCGTTCGCCGTGCTCTTCAGATTGTTGTGGTTCCCCTGGGCAAGGAGGTCAATTTGCGGGACTTCATATCCTGTTTTTTGAGCCTTCCGCATGGAAAAGTTGACGACGCCGCCGAATACCGTCGCATCCATATCCGGTGTGATCGCCTTAATGACTTCAATGCCTCCCAGCATGTTGGAAGAGATCATGCTCAGGTCGGCACCGCGATCGCCGGAGAGGGAGACTTCTTCATTGTCCTTAAATTGCGTTCTGTGTTGATCGGGATCGCTGGATGTGGAATTCGCCGGAAGCTCGACGCCGTCGATCGTGATGCGGTTGTACTGGGGCGACAGGCCGCGCACGACGACCTTCGATCCCTCGCCGCCCGTTCTGATGAGCGAGACGCCGGGGAGCCTGCTCACCGATTCGGCCGCGTTGACATCGGGCAACTCCTGAATCTTCGCCGAGGAGACGACATTCTTGATCGTGCTCGAGGCGAGCTGCTCGTTGATCGCCTGATTCTGTCCCTGCGCCTGGGCGGTGACGACGACGACTTCGCCCTCGATGCTCGCCGGTTCCATGGTAATGGCGAGTGTCGTTGGCTTGCCGTCAGCGACAACGACATTCAATTCTTTTGTCTTGTAGCCGATGAAGCCGACGCGTACGCGGTAGTTGCCCGGAGGCACGTTCGAAATCGTATAGTTGCCCGAGATGTCCGAGGCGGTGCCGAGACTTGTACCTTTCAGTGTCACATTGGCGAAGGGAAGAGGTTCCTTCGTCTGGCTGTCCTTGACAGTGCCCTTGATGGAACCGTTTGTCGCCGCGGACAGGGATGTACTCGCGACTAAAAGCAGCAGAATACATATGTGGGAAAGAGTAGATCGAACGGTCATGTGTTCCTCATGCTTTGTGGTTTACAGGCTTGGGTGAACCCGAAAACCTATGTAAAAATGAATATTGAGCTGTGACGGTATATTCAGTCGTTTATTTTCATCAAAAATAAACTAACGGGATTTAAAAAGCAATACCCTTTGAAAATTTATTTTACAACCATTTTTCCGTTCATCTTGCGCGTATTTATTTTATATTTGAATTAACTAACTATTTTTTCGTATATTACGCCGACCGGAAATTTGCCTTTTCATCTATCGATGTCGTCATTATATTTAAACAAATCCCCCACCAACATCGTTTCAAGGAGTAGTATGAATCTATCGCTCATCGACTGGTCCATCGTCGTCATCTGCCTGTCTGTACTCGTGTTCGGCGTCAGCCTCAGCAAAAAATATGTTCGGAGCGTCGCCGACTTCCTCTCCGCGGGCAGGACCGCGGGCCGGTACATGATCACCGTGTCTCAGGGTATGGCCGCCATCGGCGCCATCACAATCGTCGGACAATGGGAAATGAATTATGTCGCGGGGTTCGCGCTCCGGTGGTGGGAGTTCATCATGGCGGTCGTCCTGTTGGGCATCACCGTGTCCGGATGGGTGCTCTACCGATTCCGCCAGACGCGCACGCTCACGATCGCGCAGTTCCTGGAGATCCGCTACAGCCGCAACTTCAGGATCTTCGCCGGCATCCTCGCGTTCATCTCGGGGCTCCTCAACTTCGGCATCTTCCCTGCCGTGAGCGCGAAGTTCCTCATCTACTTCGTCGGCGCGCCTCTCTCCTTCCCGCTCTTCGGCATGGAGGTCTCCACGTTCCCCGTGGTGATGGCATCGTTCCTCCTTGTGAGCCTCTACTTCGTCTTCACCGGCGGGCAGATCGCAGTCATCATCACGGAATTCATCCAGGGCGTCTTCTCGAACTTCACGTTCCTTGTCATCATCGTGTTCTGCCTCTTCTTCGTGAACTGGGACCAGATTTTCCTTGCCGTTTCCCAGGCGCCCGAGAACGCGTCGCTCATCAATCCGTACAAGACGAGCGAGGTCCCCGACTTCAACTTCTGGTACTTCCTCATCAACGTCGTCGGCGTCGTCTACGTGAAGCTCTCGTGGCAGGGATCGCAGGGATTCAATTCGTCCGCCAAGAGCGCGCACGAGGCGAAGATGGGCGAGGTGCTCGGAAACATGCGCGACATCCCGAAGTGGCTCTTCCTCGTATTCATCCCGATCATCGCGTACACGATCCTGCACAATCCCGACTTCTCCTCCGTCACGGCGAACGTGAACGCGACGCTCGCGACGATCTCCAACCATGAGGTGCAGAACCAGCTCCGCATCCCGCTCGTCCTCTCGCAGATCCTGCCCGTGGGCGTCATGGGCGCCTTCATGGCCGTCATGCTCATGGCCACCATCGGCACGCACAATTCGTACATGCACTCGTGGGGCAGCATCTTCATCCAGGACGTCATCATGCCCTTCCGAAAGAAGCCGTTCGAACCGAAGCAGCATTTGAACATCCTCCGCGCCTCGATCCTCGGTGTCACGATCTTCATCTTCATGTTCAGCCTGCTCTTTCCGATGACCGATTACATCTTCCTCTACTTCGCCATCACCGCGGCGATCTTCGTCGGCGGCTCGGGCGCGGTCATCATCGGCGGACTCTACTGGAAGAAGGGCACCACCGCCGCCGCATGGAGCGCCCTCATCGTCGGCTCCGTCATCTCCGTGGGCGGCGTCATCCTCCAGCAGATCTATCCGGATTTCCCCATCAACGGGCAGTACTTCTGGGGCATCGCCATGGGCGTCTCCACGCTCGTCTATATCGTCGTCTCGCTCCTCGGCAAGGGCGAGGACTTCAACATGGACAAGATGCTCCACCGCGGCATCTACGCCATCAAGGAGGAAATGATCATCGTGGACAGCGTGCCCATCCGCGGGCTGAAGGTCCTCGGCGTGAACAAGGAATTCACCACCGGCGACAAGGTGATCTACATCGCCGCCTATGCCTGGACGTTCATCTGGATCGCCGTCTTCATCATCGGCACCATCGTCAACTTTTACTCGGGCATCCCCGACACGACGTGGATGGCGTTCTGGAAGGTCTTCGTGACGCTTAACCTCTTCGTCTCGTTCTTCATCATCGTCTGGTTCACAATCGGCGGCGTCCGCGACTTCAAGGACATGCTCCACCGTCTCAAGACGATGGTCCGCGACCACACGGACGACGGATCGGTCCTGCGCAAATAACCACGGCTATGAACGAACGCTCCCGCCGCCATTCGGCGGCGGGAGTATTTTCCCGATACTCTATTACGGACATCATCACATGAAACGATCATTCATACTCCTCCTCGTGCTCGCCCTCGCCTCGGCATGCGCGCACGCTCAATCAAGCAGCCCGGTGCTCCTCACGCGCGGACTCATCGTGAAACTGCCCCGCCCCGACGCCAACCTCATCATCTCCCCGAACGCCGTCGTTGCGGCCATGGAGACCGGCACGTGGAAGACGCCGGCCGAAGGCGCAACACTCGTTCCGGGCGGCGCGACAACAGGCACCTGGAAAACGATCCACGCCGACAGCAACGGATGGTTCAACGACTCGACGCTCACGAACTCGTACGTCTCGTTCACTTACACATCCGATAAGGAACAGACGGCGCTCGTCGAGGCCTCGGGCAACACGATGATGTACGTGAACGGATCCCCGCGCGCGGGCAATCCGTACGGCTTCCAGGACACGTACGAGTCCTGGGGTCCGCGCTTCGATTATGTGTTCATCCCCGTGAAGCTGAAGAAGGGCGCGAACGAGCTCGTCTTCCAGTGCCAGCGCGGCACGCTCAAGGTGCGGCTCCATCCCGGCGCGCACGGCTTCTCCTTCGCCGTGCACGATCTCACAACGCCCGACCTCATCGTGAACGAGGCGTCGCGCACCTTCGGAGCGATCCCCATCGTGAACGCCACCGAAACGGCCGGCAGGGATCTGCAGTTGAAAACGTGGACCGAAGGCGCCCCCGCGGAATATTTTCCCGTCCCCGCGATCAATCCGCTCTCGCTCCAGAAATCCCAGTTCACGATCAATGTGCCCGCCCGCACCGCGGCGGGACCGGTGAAGTTCTCCATCGCGCTTGTCAAAAAGACGGCCGCGAAGGAGGAGATCCTCGCCTCCACTATTATAGAGCTCAATTGCGTCGCCCCGGGCGAAACGCACAAGGAAACGTTCATCAGCGGCATCGACGGCAGCGTGCAATATTACGCCGTGAATCCGCCGGTGAACCTGAAACAAAAGCCGGCGCTCTTTTTAAGTCTCCACGGCGCGGGCGTCGAGGCGATCAATCAGGCGCAGGCGTACAGCCACAAAAACTGGGGCTACATTGTGGCGGCGACGAACCGCCGACCCTACGGGTACAACTGGGAAAACTGGGGACGCCTCGACGCGCTCGAAGTGCTGAAGATCGCGAAGACGAAATTCCCCATCGACGAGAATCGCGTCTACCTCACCGGCCACTCGATGGGCGGCCACGGCACGTGGCAGCTCGGCGTGCACAACGCCGACCTCTTCGGCGCCATCGGACCCTCGGCGGGCTGGATCAGCATCTGGTCGTACCGCATCAAGCCGCTGGCCGATTCCACACCGACAGCAAGCATGCTCACGCGCTCCACCAAACCGAGCGACACGTTCGCCTTCACGCGCAACCTGAAGTCCACCGGCATCTACATCATCCAGGGAGCGGACGACGACAACGTGCCGGCCACACAGCCGAAGATGATCATGGAGAACCTCTCGAAGTTCCACAAGGACTACGTCTATTATGAGGAACCGGGCGCCGGCCACTGGTGGGACAATTCGGACGAGGCGGGCTCCGACTGCGTCGACTGGATGCCGATGTTCGACTTCTTCGCGCACCACTCGGTCGCGCGGAACGACCAGGTGAAGACGATCGACTTCACCACCGCGAATCCCTCCGTCTCGTCGAAGAACTACTGGATCGAGGTGCTCCGCCAGACCGTGCAGCAGAAGCTGAGCACGATCACCGTCCGCTGTGAAACGTTCAACAGGAAATTCGCCGGCACCACGCAGAACATCGAGGCGCTCGCGATCGACGCCTCGATGCTCGGCACGGACGCGCCTGTCACCGTCGCGCTCGACGGCCAGGTCATCCCCGGCATCCCGGTCCCCGCGGACGCGAAGATCTACCTGCAGCGGAAGAACAGCACGTGGGCCGTTACAACGAAGCCCTCCGCGTCGCTGAAGAATCCGGCGCGCTGCGGCAGTTTCCGCGAGGCGTTCAACACGAAGCCCCTCTTCGTCTACGGCACGAACGGAAACAAGCAGGAGAATCTCTGGGCGTTCGAGAAGGCGCGCTACGATGCCGAACGCATCTGGTACCGCGGCAACAGCTCCATCGCATTCATCACGGACACGGAGTTCGACGCGGCGAAGTACGCCGACCGCAGCGTGATCCTCATCGGCAACTCGAAGACGAATTCCGCGTGGAACACGCTGCTGAAGGATTCGCCGATACAGGTGTCGAACAAGAAGATCACAATCGGCGCGAAGGAGTACACAGGCGACGATTACGCCTGCCTCTTCATCCGTCCCCGCGCAGGATCCGAGACGGCAAGCGTCGCGGCGATCGCGGCCACGGGCATCGACGGCATGCGCCTCGCCGGCATGATTCAGTACTTCGACCAGTACCTGAGCTTCCCCGACGTCGTCGTCTTCAATTCGGGCATCCTTCAATCCGATGTGAAAGGTGTGCACTACTCGGGATACTTCGGGAACGACTGGGGTCTTGACACAGGCGAATTCATCATTCAGTAACCATCGCCGCCTGTCGGGGCGGAGAGACAATTATGACACTTCATTCGATGTTAAAAAATCTGCGCACACTGCTCGTGTGCGCCGCCGTCACGGGCGCCGCACTCACGGCGCAAACGAAAACCACGGACGCCGTGAAACCCATCGTCGGTACCGACGCGCACGGCCACACATTCCCCGGCGCCTCGCTGCCCCACGGCATGGTGCAGCTGAGTCCCGACGGTGGCACCACCGGCTGGGACTGGTGTTCGGGCTATCACTATTCCGATAATTCGATCATCGGATTTAGCCACACGCACCTCAGCGGCACGGGCTGCGCCGATTTCGGCGACATCCTCCTCATGCCCACAACGGGTGAGGTGAAGACCGAGCCCGGCACGAAGGACGCGCCCGGCTCCGGCTACCGCTCGCGCTTCTCGCATGCGAACGAGACCGCGCGGCCCGGATTCTATTCGGTGCTCCTGGACGACTACAACGTGAAGGCCGAGCTCACCGTGACGCGCCGCGCCGGATTCCACAAGTACACATTCCCGAAGACCGACAAGGCGAACATCATTATCGACCTCGTGCACGGCATCGAGGATGTCGTGAAGGACGCGCAGATCACCGTCATCGGGAACACGGCGATCGAGGGCTACCGCCGCTCAGGCGGCTGGGCCCCGAACCACACGGTGTATTTCCGCGCCGAGTTCTCGAAGCCCTTCGCCTCGTTCGCCACCGTCGAGAACAAGACTGTCACCCCCGCGAAGACGACGGCGAAGGGCACGACAGTGAAGGCGTTCGTCTCCTACGCGACGACGGCCGGCGAGGCCGTGTATGTGAAGGTGGGCATCTCGCACTCGAGCCTCGACGGCGCGCGCCGCAATCTCAAAGCCGAGATCCCGGACTGGAACTTCGCCCGCGTGAAGAAACAGGCGAACGACGAATGGGAACGCTCGCTCTCCTCCATCGCCATCGAGACGAAGAACGCGGAGCACCGCTCGGTGTTCTACACCGCGCTCTACCACGCACTCCTGGCGCCGTGCACGCTCTCCGATGTCGACGGCACATACATCGGCATGGACGGCAGGATGCACACGGTGAAGAGCGGCGAGATGTATTCCGTCTTCTCCCTCTGGGACACGTTCCGGGGCGCCAATCCGCTCTACACGATCATCGAACCCGCACGGGCGAACGACATGGTCCGGTCCCTCGTCGCCAAGGCCGACGAGCAGGGACTGCTTCCCGTGTGGGAGCTGGCGTCGAACGAGACGGGCACGATGATCGGCAACCACGCCATTCCCGTCATCACCGACGCATACTTCAAAGGCATACGCAACTACGACGTGGAGAAGGCGTTCGAGGCGATGAAGAAGACGGCCATGCAGGACAGGCTGGGCCTCCGGTATTACAAGGCGATGGGCTACATCTCCTCGGACCTGGAGCACGAGAGCGTGTCCAAGACGCTCGAGTACGCGTACGACGACTGGTGCATCGCCGCGATGGCGAAGGACCTCGGCAAGATGGACGACTACAGGTATTTCATCGAGCGGGCGAAATATTATTCGAACGTGTTCGATCCAACCACGTCGCTCATGCGCCCGAAGAAGAACGGCAAGTGGTTCGAACCGTTCGATCCGTACTCGGTGAGCGGCAACTACACAGAGGCGAACGCGTGGCAGTACAGCTTCTTCGTGCCGCAGGACGTCACGGGACTGAAGACGCTCATGGGCGGCGACGAGAAATTCATCGCCAAGCTCGACGAGCTCTTCACGACCGATCCGAAGCTCACCGGGCGCTTCCAGTCCGACATCACCGGCCTCATCGGCCAGTACGCGCACGGCAACGAACCGAGCCACCACATGGCGTATCTCTACAACTACGCAGGCGCGCCGTGGAAGACGCAGCAGCGCGTCCACGAGATCCTCACGACGCTCTACACGGACAAACCGGACGGTCTCTGCGGCAACGAGGATTGCGGTCAGATGTCCGCATGGTACGTGCTGAGCTCGATCGGCTTTTATCCCGTCTGTCCCGGCGACAACACGTACATCATCGGCACACCGCTCTTCGACAAGGCCACCATCCGCACGGCCGGCAAGAAACCGTTCACCGTCGTCGCCCGGAACCTGTCGCCGAAGAACTTCTACGTCCAGCGTGCCTCGCTCAACGGCACGCCTCATCCGGCGTCGTACATTACGCATGCCGACCTCGTGAAGGGCGGCATGCTCGTGCTGGAGATGGGACCCGCTCCGGGCGTGTGGGGGTCGGAGCTGAAGGCGCGCCCGAGCACGGCGATCGACGTCCCCTTCGTCCAAGTGCCGTTCCTCACGTCCGGCGAACGGGCATTCAACGACACCGTCATCGCCGCGATCGCCTCGGTCGATCCCTCGGCGACGATCCTCTACACGACGGACGGCACCGATCCGGCTGCCGGCTCTCCGGCATACACGAACCCGATCGTCGTCACCTCTTCGATGCAGGTGAAGGCGGTGTGCGTGAAAAACGGCGTCTCAAGCAAGGTGATGACGGCATCGTTCAGCCGCATCCCCTCCGGCCGGACAATCACGCTCAACACGGCGTTCCACCATTCGTACACAGGCGGCGGCGCGCTCGGCCTCATCGACGGCGTCAAGGGCACAGAGAATTTCCACACGGACGCATGGCAGGGGTATGAGGGCGTGGACCTCGACGCGGTGATCGATCTCGGAGGGGTGAGGAAGCTCTCGTCCGTCGCGGCATCTTTTTTCCAAAGCACCGGTTCGTGGATATTTTTTCCGCTCCAAATTGAGTATTATGTATCTCTCGACGGTTCGGCCTATACGAAGGTGTTCGACGCGAAGAACACACCGGAGGACAAGGCCGCCTACAACGGCTCCCGCATGTTCGAAGCGGCCCTGGCAGACGTCGACGCACGCTACGTAAAAGTGTACGCAAAGAACGTGGGTATCTGCCCGGCATGGCACGTGGGCAGCGGCGGCAAGGCGTGGCTCTTTGTCGACGAGATCACCGTGAAGTAAGTTTCTTTCATGATCAACCGGATAGCATTCACCAATGGAAAATTTCATTTCAGTACACGCACAGGTAGTGAAGAGTATCAACGAGCGGCTCGTGTTGAAGCTCATACAGGAAAACAACATCATCTCGAGTTCCGAGCTTGTGAAGATCACCGGCATGCGGCCGTCGACGATTTTCAATATCCTCAAGGAGCTCTCGGCGAAAAACTTCGTCGAAATGAACGGCAAGGGCGAGTCGACGCACAAGGGCGGGAAGAAGCCGTTCACTTGGGCGCTGAACAAGGATGCCGCATACGTGATCGGGCTGGACATCGAGGTGGGCGAAATGACGTGGGTGCTCCTGGATTTCAGCGGGGGCATCCTGGCGAAGAAGATCATGAAGCTCAACACGGGCAACACCGCCGACGAGCTCGCCGGAAACATCGTCACCGTCGTGAACAGGATCCTGCTGGAGAACCGCATCGACAAGAAGACGGTGCTCGGGCTCGGCGTGGCGTTCACGGGCATCGTGGACTATTCGCGCGGCGTCGTCGCCATGTCCAGCGTGCTGCCCGAAATGAACTTCCCCCTCCTCGAGAAGCTCGACGCGCTGCACTTCCCCGTTCTCATCGAGAACAATGCGAACGCCGCGGCGATCGGATTGAAGCGCAGCGGGAAAACCGGCAATAATTATCTCACGGTGCTCGTCGAGATAGACAAGAACGTAAGCGGCCTCGGCATCGGGATCGTCATCGACGGAGAATTGTACCGCGGCGCCTCGTTCTGCGCGGGCGAGCTCTATCCCCACATGCCGACGCTGCGGGAGATCCTGGGAACGGTCCGCAGCCGGTTCACCGAAAGCGACATCTTCAAGAACCACATCTCGTCGTTCGAGTCGATCGACATTGAGTTCCTCCTCGACGCGGCAAAGCAGGGCGACGATCTCGCCATCCTCATCTTCTCGATGATCGGCAACATCGTCGGCCAGACGATCGCCCAGGCCGTTGCGCTGTTCAATCCCGATACGCTCATCATCACGGGCGTCATCTCGGAAATGGAGGACGTGCTCATCGCGTCCGTGCGGAAGGAGATCGACATGCGCGTGATCTCCCTTACCTCGAA
Organism: Bacteroidota bacterium; assembly: GCA_030824175.1. GTDB lineage: Bacteria > Bacteroidota > Ignavibacteria > UBA10030 > UBA8401 > CAISDA01. Next base: position 15,565 of record JAVBYH010000405.1, read on the forward strand.
TGCCCTCAATATCATCGTGGACAGGCGCCATCAGTATTCCGTCGCGTTCGGCGCGGCATCCCTCGTGCTCGAGGATTTCTTCAGGCTTCCGCTCTCACGGCAGCCGCAGACTGTCGTCGCAGCGTAGGCGCATCGTCCCGATCGCAAACGGCGCGATCACACGCAGCCTCATTTTATCTCCAGCACGACGACGGAGCACGGCGGAAGCGAGGCGGTGAGCGTTCCGCCCTTCAGCGTCACTCCGGTGATCTCCGCCGGCCTCACCTTCATCGGCTCCTTGAACGTATTGTGGTCCTGCACCGCGTCCGACGAGAGGATCCTGCCGGAGACGGACGAAAAGCCATCCTCCTTGAACAGCAGAGAGACGGGCTGCGTGTGGCGAACGTCGATGTTCACGAGCGAAACATGGATCACGCCGTTCTTGTCCTTCGACGCCGATGCGGACACCGCGGGCAGCGTATCGCGTCCCTCCACATACGGGGCGGAACGGACGGCGACGGGGAGCCGTTTCGCATCCTGATGCACGGAATACATTTCCATCACATGGTACGTCGGCGTGAGGATCATTTTCTCGCCCTCGGTGAGGATGACCGCCTGCAGCACGTTCACCGTCTGCGCCAGGTTCGCCATGCGCACGCGATCCGCATGGTTGTTGAACACGTTGAGTGTCAGGCCGGCGATCATCGCGTCGCGCATCGTGTTCTGCTGGTAGAGCGCCGTGCCGCCCGGTTCGGTGTCGTACCATCCGCCCCATTCGTCGACGATGAGGGCGACCTTGCGTTTCGGATCGTACGCGTCCATGATCGCCGAGTGTTTCGCGACGATCTCCTCGATCCGGTACGCCTGCTTCATCGTTTTGTAGTATTCGTCGTGCGAGAAATTGGCGGCGCTCCCTTTCTTGTCCCAATCGATCACCGAGTAGTGATGCAGGCCGAGTCCTTCCATCATGCCGGGGGGAATGTTCTTCATCAGCGTCTCCGTCCACGAATAATCGGACGAGCTCGACCCCGCCGCGATGCGGTAGAGCGGCGTCCGCCATGTGCCCGTCATGAACGTGACGAATTTTCTGTAGAGATCCACATAATAGTCGGCCCGCATGTTCCCGCCGCAGCCCCATGGCTCGTTGCCGATGCCCCAGTACCGCACGTTCCACGGCTTCTCCCTTCCGTTCGCGGCGCGCAGGCCGCTCATCGGGCTCTTGCCCTCGAAGTTCGTGTACTGCACCCACTCGGAAAATTCCTGCACCGTGCCGCTCCCGACATTGGCGGAGATGAACGGCTCGGCGCCGAGCTGCTCGCAGAGGTCGAGGAATTCATGCGTGCCGAAGCTGTTGTTCTCCGTCACGCCGCCCCACCAGGTGTTCACCATCGACGGCCGTTTTTCCTTCGGCCCGATGCCGTCCTTCCAATGATACGTGTCGGCGAAGCACCCGCCCGGCCAGCGGAGATTCGGTATCTTCATTTTCCGCAGCGCCTCCACGATGTCGATGCGCATGCCCCGCGTGTTGCGGATGCGCGTCGATGTGTCGCCGACGTAGAATCCGTCGTAGATGCAGCGGCCCAGATGCTCGGAGAAGTGTCCGTAGATCTGCCTGTCGATCACCGTCGAGTCGGCCGCGCCGACAGTCACGTAGCTTGTCGATATCTGCGCGTGCGCGCCGGGCGCAGCGGCAACGAGAGCGGTGATGATGATGATGGCTGCGAATACGGCATATGGATGTTTCATTCGAACCTCCCATTTGAATGATGGCGTTGCGCACAGCGGAAGTGTCTTTCGTCACTCTATAATAAACTCGTCGGCAAAGAGCCATGAAGGCGCGCCGGGGGAGATGCTCCATGCGGGACACGCTCCCATGTTCTTCGCTCGCACACGCACGTACCGGGCGGCGGTATTCGTCATCGTCTGCGTAAACGGATGAACCACGATCTCCTTTTCATCGACGGGCACTGTATTCGTCACCACGTGCGCGCGGCCGAACGCTGCGCCGTCGTCCGACAATGCGTACTCGACCGATGCGGGAAGAAAGATGCCGGCGCCGACGTCCTGAAGGAAGCGCGCCGAGAGCGTATGGATCTCCTTCACCGCGCCGAGATCGATCACCGCCTCCACATCCCTGCCGTCGAATCCCATCCAGCGGCCGTCCTTGAAATTCTTCGCCCCCAGCACACCGTCCACGAGCGTGTACATGCCGCTGCCCGGGTAGGCCTTGTTGTGCTCCGTCTTCAGCTCATACGCATAGCGCGCCTTGTTGAACCGCGTCCTTACCGGCACGCCTTTCCTGCCGCCGGCGCCAATAGCGATAGCCGCGACAGTTGTGCTCCTCTCCAGCCGTATGGGTCGCGTGTACGGGGTCGACCGCGCATTCGGCGTGCGCCCGTCGAGCGCGTAATACAGCTTCGCCTGTTTCTGATCCGTCGCGAGCCGCACTTCCGTGCTCCCGCCGAACGAGCTCCCCGCCGATTCGATCGAGGCCTGGGGTGGTGCCATGTAGATGCCGAAGGATGCAAGCGTCGGATTCGTTCGGCTCTCGTCGATCGTGATGCGCACGCTCGCGGCCGTCACCTCCGGAAACCGGAACAGCCGCTTGTAGCCGATCGTCGTGCCCTCCACGAGCGGCTTCCACGCGCCGCCGTTGGAGTAGTCGCAATGGAATTTCTCGACGCGCTGGCCGACGAGGATGTTCTCCTGGAGCATCAGCGTGTTGAATGTGCGCGGCCGCTTCAGGCGCACCTCGAGCGTTCCGCCCGTCCGTGCTTCGCCCGGGGTCCAGTACGTCTCACTGTCCCCGTCCAGGATGTGCTTCGCTTCGCGTCCCTTCTGCTCCTCCGTCGCCCTGGCAGCGGCGTCCGAGGCAAGATTCGTCCTGAACGTTTCATCGAGAATGTACCGCATTCCCCTGAGCGATGCAATGTCGTTCTCGTGAATGAGCCCGCGCTTGTCCGGCGGCACGTTCAACAGGAGCACGCCGTTCAGTCCGACGGAATTGAAATAAATGTCGACGAGCTTCGCCGGTGTTGCCACGAGGTCGTCCTCGGCCTCGTGATAGAACCATCCCGGTCGTATGGACACGTCGGTCTCGGCCGGATACCAGATAAGCGACGACGCCTTCGTGATGATCTTCCGGCTTCCCAAATCCTCGTCCATGAGGCTGCCGGGCACGAACGCGCCGTTTACGTTCGTCTGCTGGGAATGTGCGGCGATGTCATCGGCATTCGTCGCGACGCCCGGCAGCACGCTCCATTCGCTCTTCCTGCCGTAACCCGATTCCGTGCCCACCCAGCGCACATCGGGCCCCGTCACCGCGATCACGGCGTTCGGCTGCAGCCGGCGGATGAGCGCGTAATACGAATTCCAGTCGTACACCTGTTTCTTGCCGTTCGGCCCCTCGCCGCACGCCCCGTCGAACCAGACCTCCGCGACGTCTCCGTAGTTCGTCAGGAGCTCCGTGAGCTGATTCCGGAAGTGTTCGTTGTACGCGTCGCTGCCGTACGTTTGTTCGTTCATGTCCCACGGCGACAGGTAGACGCCGAATTTCAGACCCGCCTTGCGGCACGCATCCGCCACTTCCTTCACGAGATCGCCCGTGCCGTTTTTATACGGCGTGTGCGCGATCGTCATTGTCGTGTACTTGCTCGGCCACATGCAGAGGCCGTCGTGATGCTTCGCCACGAGGATCATGAGCTTGATCCCCGCATCCTTGAACGTGCGCACCCACTGCGCGGCGTCGAGCGCGGTCGGATTGAACTGATGGATCGTGCTGTCGCGCGTTCCCCATTCACGGTTTGTGAATGTGTTTTTGCCGAAGTGGATGAAGCCGGTGACCTCAAGCTTCTGCCACTCGTACTGGAGCCGCGACGGCGTCACGTTCGCGGCCTTGCGAATGATCTCCTCCGGACTCTCTCCCGGCGTGATGACGACGAAGTTCCCAAGCGGTTTCTGCGCGAACGCGACAGCCTGCATCATCAGAAGAACCGCCGCGCCCGCACACGCCATCCGGAATCTAGTGAACGTTATCATATGCCATCCTCATGTAATTTTAAGTGTCCACGCATACTCGCACGGCGGCGTGCCGCGTATGGCCTCGGGAATGACGACCTCACATCCGCCGGGCGTCCGCTTCCAGACCGCCTTCACGCCCGTGCCGAGTATTTCAACAGTGGCGTTCAGGGGGATCATGTATGTCGTGAACGGGATCGTCGCGGGCATCGCCGTCTCCTCCTCGCCTGCGAGATAAATCGCATACGTCGTGCCGTCCTTCAGCTGCGTCAGGCACGTCTTCCCGTCCTTGTACGGCCGCACGGGATGCGACGCGTAGATCGCCTCGCCGTTTACCTTCATCCATGCGCCGATCCTCTTCATGCGATCGTACCCTTCCGGCTCGTAGTCCCCTTCGCCCGTCACCGCAAGATTAAGGAGGAAATTGCCGCCCTTCGCCACGATGTCCACAAGCAGATGCACGAGCGTGCGCGCCGGCTTGTATTCGAGTCCCGGCTCGTACGACCAGCTCGGCGTCATCGGCATGCACGTCTCCCACGGATACGGCAATGTCGCGGCCGGCACCTGGTTCTCCGGCGTGAGATAGTTCTGTTCCGGTCCCGGCACCGCGCGGTCCACAACGATGAGACCCGGCTGCTTCACTCGCGATTTCCGTGCGATCGCAGACATATCGATGTCCTGGTTCTGAATGCGGTACATGTTGTAGTTTACGAGCTTCCGCTCCTCCTCGAGGTCCCGCTCGCTGTACCGGCGCACCCAGCATCCGTCGAGCCAGAGGATGTCGATCGCGCCGTAGTCCGTCATGATCTCGTCGATCTGGTTGTGCGTGAACTCGACGAACTTCCGCCAGCGCTCGGGATGTTTCTTGATCTCGTAGTTCGCATTCCTGTCCGGCGTGGCGAACCGCCTCCACCAGAAATAGTCCGAATGCCAGTCCGGCTTCGAGAAATAGGCGCCGATCATGAATCCCTTCTCCCTGAACGCGGTGAACACCTCCTTCGCGATGTTCGCCTTCGGATTCGTGTGGTACGCGCACCCCGGGTCCGTAACCTTGTAGTCCGTGTACTTCGAGTCGTACATGCAGAAGCCGTCGTGATGCTTCATCGTGAAGACGACGTACTTCATGCCCGCCTCACCCGCGGCGGCGGCCCATTTCGCCGGATCGAACTTCACGGGATTGAACGTGTCCTTCAATTTCTCGTACTCGCGCTTGTACTCGTCGTACTCATCGATCTTCCGCTTGCACCAGTCTTCGTCCTCGGAGCAGAGCGACCACGATTCCACGATGCCCCACTGGCTCGACGGCGTCCAGTGCATGAGGAGGCCGAACTTCAGGTCGCCCCATCCCTCGAGTTTCCGCAGCACGAGTTCGTCCGTCTCGGGATAGTATTCACGCATGGCCTTCTCGATTTCAACAGCCCCCGCATGAAGGGATTCTTTTTTTTCCGTTTCGCTCATTGTCTCATTCCATTGTAAGAGTACAGTACGGTTTCTATTCGACGACGATCTCGTCGGTGAAGATCCACGCCGGCCCCGGATACCCCGGATGCCAGCGCGGACACGTGCGTATGTTCTTCGCTGCAACCTTCACGAAGCGCGCCTGCACGGGGGCGAACTCAGCGGTGAACGTGCGGATGAACGCGCCCGTCCGCTCGGGCGATTCCGTGTGCGTCTGCGTCGCAACAGTCGTAAAATTGATGCCGTCCGCCGACACGCCGACCTCAACCGAGACCGGAAGGAAGATCCAGCTTTCCCGTATCTGAAGAAAATCCGTCGTCACCTTGTTCACCGTCGACACATTCCGCAAATCGACGACGGCCTCCATGTTGTCTCCCTCGAATCCGAGCCAGTTGAACTTGTGATCCACGTCGCCGCGCAATCCGTCCGTGAGCGACCCGGTCCCGTTCGCGGTGTATTTCGGGCTCGGGGGATCGG
>JAVBYH010000032.1 GCA_030824175.1 Bacteroidota bacterium
CCTTCGCGTCGACGTGGAGGAAGGAGATCTGCTGGTCGAGATTGAGCGCGTTCGTGAACTTGTTGAGCGTGCTGTGCGACGAACCGAACCGGTAGTCGAGGTTGTTTCCGTCGATGTCGTAGCTCTCGGCGCGCTGGTTGATGTCCGTGGTGCCGGAGCTCGCGAAATTCGTGAAGCTGATCTTTCCGTCGGGCAGGCGGTAGTCCAGCACGAGCGTGCCGTTGGCGCGGCTTCTGTCGCGCGGGATGTTGCTGAGCGTCACGTTCGAAATTTTATACCGCACATGGTCTCCTCCGGTGGCGTACGAGTAGACGGCGCCGAATTCGTTCGATGTGAGGTTACGCCGCTCCCAGTCGCCCTGCGCGAAGACGCCGAGCTTCTGGTCGAAGAACCGTCCTTCGACCGAGCCGACGTATTTGTAGTTGTTGAATTTCTGGTACGCGTTCGAGAGGGCGTTGTAGCCGCCCTGTGCGAGCACATCGAATGAGAGTCCCGCGTCGGGATCGTCCGAGAGGTGCGCTTCACGCATCTTGAAATTCACCGTGCCGCCGAGCACGTCGGCATCCTGGTCCGCGGTGACGGTCTTCGAGACCTCGATACCGTCGAGCATGTTCGGGGAGATCATGCTGAGGTCGACCGAGCGGTCGTTCGGATTCGAGGAGGACATCCTGACGCCGTCGATCATCACCGCGTTGTATTTCGGCTGGAGTCCGCGAATGACGATCTGGCTCCCCTCGCCGCCGTTGCGGACGATGGAGACGCCGGGCAGACGCCCGATGGTCTCGGCGGCGTTCGCATCCGGGAGCTCCTGGATGCGGGCGGCGGAAACAACGTTCACGATCTGCGCGGACATCAGCTGCTGGTTGATCGCCTCGTTCTGTCCCTCGGCCTGCGCCGTGACGACGACGGTCTCTCCCTCGACGGAGACCGGGATGAGCGAGACGTCGTGCTTCGCCTCCGAGGCGTCACGCACGATGATCGAGGCGTCTACGGATTTGTAGCCGATGTAGGCGACGCGCAGCGTGTATGTTCCGGCCGGGACGTTGCGCACAGTGAATTTGCCGTACGGGTCGGTGGAGGCGCCGAAGCCGGTGCCGGCAAGCATCACGTTGGCGCCGGGCAGGCCCTCACCGGAGTGCGCGTCGCGCACAACGCCCGAGATCACACCGTTTGCCGCGGCGAACGCAGCGGGAACCGACGTCAGCCACGCGGCGGCGGCACACACAATCCACAATAGTCTCAACGGTCTACACATCGCGTACTCCTTCGTTTAGTAATGTCACAGTGCGAACTTATAGTCAGTAAATATTTTCCTGATGGACAGGGCGGCCGCGCCGAGCAGCGGCGGATTGTCCGCGAGCGACGTCGGCACGATGACGGCTGACGTCCGCGTGCCGAGGAATCCGCACGTTGAGAGCGTTTCGCTGATGCCGGGCGCGAGGATGTCCCAGCACTGCGTGATCCGCCCGCCGATCACGATGAATTCCGGATCGAACGCCCTGATGATGTTCGATATGCCGAGGCCGAGATAGTACGCCGCGCGTTTCACCGCCTCGACGGCTTCGGGTTCGCCGCGTCCGGCGGCAGCAACCACGTCCGCGAGGCAGAGGTTCGCCTTCACGCCCGGCTGAATGTTCTTCAACGCCCTGTAGCGGCGCACGGTGGCGCGGTCCGATGCGTACATTTCCCAACAGCCGAGGTTGCCGCACGAGCACTGCTCGCCGTTCTCGACGATGATCATATGGCCGAACTCTCCGGCGGCATGCGAGTGACCGCTCAGGAGGCGGTTGTCGACGACGATGCCGGCGCCGATGCCGGCGCCGACGGACAGGAAGATATAATTTGCGGGATTGATCGACTGCGTCCCGAAGACGAGTTCCGCGACGGCGCACGCGCGGGCGTCGTTCTCCACAGCGACCGCATCGATGGACGGGTCATGGCCGAGGACGATCCTGCCGATATCCACATGCTCCCATCCGAGGCGGGGCGCGAACACGACCGTGGAGTGGAGCGAGTCCACGATGCCGGGAACGGTGATGCCGATGCCGTTGAAATAATGGGAGGGGAATTTTTTCCAGAGCGCCGTGAGTTCCTCGAGGCAGCGGATGATGAACGCTTCCGGCGCGTTCGCTTCGGTGCGGAGCGTGACGGACGCCTTGACAGTGCCGTCGATGTCGACGACGGCAACGATCGTCGACCGCGGATCGATGCTGATGGCGCCGACGATGTGAATGCCCTTCTTCACGCGGAGGTTGATCGGATTGCGGCCGATCTTCTTGTTCCGATCGATGTCTTCGGCGATGAGCTCATCGGCGATGAGCGTGTCGACGATGCTCGAGACGGTGCTCTTGTTGAGCCGGGTGAGGAGCGATATTTTGGAACGGGAGATCGGCTGGTGCACGCGGATGGCATCGAGAATGATCGAGCGATTGATGTTGCGCACAACCGAGGAGTTGATGCTTGTGATGCGCACGTGTCTCGATTTTCTCTTGGGATCCATGGCGTGCCGACTGATCAAAGTGACGAGGCCTAATTTATTGGTTCAAACAACAAACTAATTATTGCACAATCATCTACATAATTTCACGTAACATCTCGCTTAATTAGTTTGTTTTGCAAACCAACAAACTGAGTATAAAGATTTTTTATTTTTTTGTCAAGGAGAATTTTTTCATCCGCTTAAATTCCTCGAATTCTCATTGAA
>JAVBYH010000337.1 GCA_030824175.1 Bacteroidota bacterium
TGGGCGAAACGCGCATCGGGCGCGGCACGAAGATCGACAATCTCGTCCAGATCGCCCACAATGTCGTCATCGGCGAGGATACGGTGATCGCCGGCCTCACCGCCGTCGCCGGCAGCGTGAAGATCGGGAAGGGCGTCATGATCGGCGGCCACGTCGCCATCTCCGGTCACATCTCGGTCGCCGACGGGACGAAGCTCGGCGCGTGGTCGGCGATCGCGAAATCGATCACCGAGGAGAACAAGACCTACTGGGGATCGCCCGCGAAAGAGATCATGAAGGCGAAACGGATACAGGCGGCATCGTGGCAGGTGCCGGAGCTTCTCGGCAGGGTGGACGCCCTCGAGAAAAAAATTGCCGAACTCGAACAACGAAATCAGGAAGAGAAATAATCAGCCGTCGATACGCCGGCTTATCTGTAAAGGAGCAGGGAATGTTAGTACACCAGCGCACGATTAAAACACCAGTCACCGTGTCGGGCATCGGACTCCACACGGGCAACATCTGCACGATGACGTTCAAGCCGGCCCCTGTCGATTACGGCATCCGTTTCCGCCGCATCGATCTCGGCGGCGATCCCGAGATCCCGGCCCTCGTCGATTATGTCGTCGACATCTCGCGCGGCACGACGATCGGCATCGGCGACGTGCGCGTGCACACGATCGAGCATGTGCTCGCCGCCGTGGCCGGCCTGCAGATCGACAACATCATGATCGATCTGGACAACAACGAACCGCCGGTCGGCGACGGGAGCGCCAGGGTGTTCGTCGAAGCGCTCATGAAGGCGGAGTTCGACGTGCAGAACGCGCCGAAGGATTATCTCGTGATCGACCAGGCGATCCACTACAAGAACGAGGCGAAGGGCGTCGACATCGTCGCGCTGCCGACGGACGACTACCGCATCACCGTGATGGTCGACTACAACAATCCCGTGCTCGGCAGCCAGCATACGGGACTCTTCGACCTTGAAAAGGAATTCATCCCCGAATTTTCGATGTGCCGAACGTTCTGCTTCCTCCACGAGGTGGAGCAGCTGCACGATGCCGGACTCATTCGCGGGGGGAACCTCGACAACGCCATCGTCATCGTGGACCGCGACCTCAACGACGGGGAGGTGGACAAGCTTGCCGAGAAGCTCGGCGTCACGGATTCGGTGATCCTCGGCACAACGGGTCAGGTGGGGAACAAGAGCCTCCATTTCAAGAACGAGCCGGCGCGGCACAAGCTGCTGGACATGATCGGCGATCTCGCCCTCATCGGCGCGCCGATCAAGGCGCAGATCCTCGCCGCCCGCCCCGGACACGCGAGCAATGTCGAGTTTGCGAAGAAAGTGCGGAAGCTCTACCAGCAGAAGAAAATCATCAAGAAATACCAGTACGACAAGAAGGAAGGCGTTGTGTTCGATGTGAACGCCCTCACGCGCATCCTTCCGCACCGGTATCCGTTCCTGCTTGTGGACAAGATTATCGATTTCCAGCTGAACGAGAAGATCGTCGGCGTGAAGAACGTGACGATCAACGAGCAGGTGTTCCAGGGGCATTTCCCCGGCGCGCCGGTGTACCCCGGGGTCATGATCGTCGAGGGCATGGCCCAGACGGGCGGCGTGCTGCTGCTCGACGGCAGCGACAGGACAGACGGGAAACTCGTGTATTTTATGTCCATGAATAATGTTAAATTCAGGAAACCGGTTGTGCCCGGCGACCAGCTCGTGTACGAAGTCACCATGGGATACCGGAAAAGCAAGGTCTGCCAGGTGATCGGCAAGGCGTTCGTCGACGGGCAGCTCGTGGCCGAGGCGGAAATGATGGCGTCGATCGTCGATCGTCCGGCAGGCACAGCGGCGTAGTATCCGAATCAACCGACAGGCTCTTTCATTTTAGAACAATTCATACAGCATGAGCATCTCCATCCATTCATCGGCGATCGTCAGTCCGAAGGCGCAGATCGCAGACAACGTCAGTGTCGGCCCGTTCACGATCATCGAGGACAACGTCGTTATCGGCGACGGCACACAGATCGGGTCTTCCGTGCTCTGCGCCGACGGCGCGCGCATCGGCAGGAACTGCGTCGTCCACAAGGGCGCCGTGATCGCGACACCGCCGCAGGACCTGAAGTACAAGAACGAGCCCACGACATGCGAGATCGGCGACAACACGACGGTGCGCGAGTTCTGCACGCTCAACCGGGGGACGACCGAGCATTGGAAGTCCGTCATCGGCTCGAACTGCCTCCTCATGGCGTACGCACATGTTGCGCACGACTGCACGATCGGCAACAACGTGATCATTGCGAACGCCGTGCAGATGGGCGGCCACGTCACGATACAGGATTGGGCGATCGTCGGCGGTCTGACGGCGGTGCATCAATTTTCGACGATCGGGGCGCATGCCATGGTGCAGGGGCACAAGGGCGTGTCGAAGGATGTGCCGCCGTATGTCCGTGCGGGCAGGGAGCCGATGGTCTACGAGGGCATCAACTCGGTGGGTCTGCGGCGGCGCGGCTTCACGAACGCGACGATCGAGGCGATCCAGCAGGCATACCAAGTCATCTACGCGTCCGGCCTGAACGTGAGTCAGGCGGTGGAGGCGCTGGAACAGGAACAGGCGATCATCCCCGAGGTGCAGCTGATCCTCGATTTCATCCGTGCGAGCAAGCGCGGGATCCTCGCCGGGAAGCATCACTGATGAGGGCGGAACACGGC
>JAVBYH010000031.1 GCA_030824175.1 Bacteroidota bacterium
GTATCCGAACCCGTTCAACCCCGCGACGACGATCCGGTTCAGCGTGCCTTTCCAGAGCATGGTCGAACTGAACGTGTATAACGTGCTCGGTCAGCGGGTTGCGGCGCTCGTCAACGGCCAGGTCCAGGCCGGCACGTACAGCATCGTGTGGAACGCGGCGGGAGCGTCGTCGCAGATGGCGTCGGGCGTGTACTTCTACCGCCTCACGGCCACCGGCGCGAACAACGAACAATTCACCTCGTCGAAAAAGGTCGTTCTGACGAAATAAGCAGGGGATACACTCAACCATGAGGGCCAGGGCGGACAGCCCTGGTCCTTTTTTTGAAAGAAGACATCATGCGTGCAGTGTTGTTTGTGGTACTGTTGTTGGCGGCCGCCGTGCCGCCGCTCGCCGGCCAGTCGTTGCTGTTCACCGAGGCATTCACATCCGGCATGACCGGGTGGACGGCGCTCGACGACGCGCCGACCTCGGGCGGGCCGGGAGCCTGGAGCGTGTCGCAGGGAATGCTGACGCAGGCGTCCAACGTCTACACGACGGCGGATGAATATGTGAACTTCACCGGCACGCATATCTGGGCCGGCAGCACGCAATGGCGTGATTATTCGTATAACGTCCAGATGCGCTCGACGGACGACGACGGCATCGGCATCCTCTTCCGCTACAAGGACGCGAAGAACTATTATCGCTTCATCATGCTGCAGGACGCCGCGAACAAGGGGCCGTTCCAACGGCTCCAGAAACGGGTGAACGGGGTGTTCACGACGCTCAGGCAATCGGCGCCCGCCGTCAGCATTCCCGACAATTGGTATTCCCTGACAGCCGATGTGCGCGGCAGTACGATCACCATCTATGTGAACGGGGTCGTATGGGGGAGCGTTGTCGATGAGGACATTGCCGCGGGGGCGGTCGGACTGATGTGTTATGCGAACAACGGCGGATCGTTCGATTCCGTCATGGTGACCGATACGGTGCATGTGTTCGCGAAGCCCGGCCCGATACCCGCGTCCCGCTCACCGCACCTGATCTTCGCTTCGCCGACGGGCATGGGGATCGGATGGAACTCGACAACGCCGACCGCCGGCAGGGTCGAGTATGGAACAACCCCGTCCATGGGAACTGTGTGGTCGGAGTCCGCTCCCGTGTACCGTCATGAAGCGCAGCTGACCGGATTGAAGGAGTCGACGACGTATTATTACAAGGTGTTCGACAACGGAACGCCCGTTACCGATGTCCTCACGTTCTCGACGGTGAAGCCCGTCGATGCGGACACCGTCACGTTCCTGGCGTGGGGCGACAGCGGGGTGAACAACGCCACGCAGTACTCGATTGCGCGTCTCATGGAGAAGGAATCCGCGGACTTCGGGATCCACGTCGGCGACGTGAGCCAGTCGAACGGATCGGAATATGATTTGACGTTCTTCACGCCATACCGGAACATCCTCGCACGGGTTCCCGTCTATCCGTGCATCGGCAATCACGACACGTACTTCGACAATGCCCAGACGTATCTGCGGGAATTCAGTTTGCCCTATGACAATCCGCAGTCGACCGAGCGATACTATACGAAGCGCACCGGAGGCGTGTTCTCGATCGTCATGGACACGAATATCGATTTCACGCCGGCTTCGGCCCAATACAAGTGGCTCATCGGTGCGCTGGGGAGCGCCGAAAGGAAACGGTGCACGTGGACCGTCGTCTCGTTCCACCATCCGGCGTATTGCGAGGCATGGCCCGAGTACGCCGGGGACGTGAATGTGCGGACGCATCTCGTCCCGGTCTTCGAGCGGTACGGCGTCGATCTCGTGCTGAACGGGCACACGCACGCGTACGAACGCGGCACGCTCGGCAGCGTCACGTACATCATCACCGGCGGCGGTGGAGGCGGTCTCGATGTGTTCGGACGGGATGTCGACTTCATCACGGTGATGAAGCTGGAGCATCATTACACGAGGGTGCAGATGGTGGGAGACACGATGACAGTCGTCGCGCGCAACATCACTTCGGCCGTGATTGATTCGTTCAGGATCGTGAAGAAGCTCACGGACGTCCGCTCGGAGGGAGCACACCAGCCGCCCGGCGCATTCGATGTGAGCCAAAGCTATCCGAATCCGTTCAATCCGACGACACGCATCACATACACGATGCCGTATGAGGGGCACGTGAACATCCGCGTGTTCGACGCGATCGGCCGCATCGTGGCCGAGCTGCATAATGCAATCAGACCCGCCGGTCGGTACGATGCGGAGTGGAAAGCCGACAATCCGAGCGGCGTCTATTACTGCCGCGTCGAGACCCGGCCCGTCAGCGGGCTCGTCTCGGCGAATCATGCTGTCCGATCGATGGTCCTTGTGAAATAACGAACCTGCAATGAACAGGAAACTTGTCAGTGGACGGAAGGACGCGCGAGTATGATGAAGCAGGAATCCTCAACAGCGCACGGATATACGGGCCCGGCGGTCCGTGATGAGGAATCCGCGGCGCAGTGCCTCTACGACACGCTCCGCGCAGCCGGTGTCGACGTCACGCGCGACGACATCCTGTCCGTATCGGGTCATACCGTCCAGGCGGCGATCACGCTGCTCCTGGCGCGTCTCACTGTGCACTCCGGCGAGTACATCGAAAAATGGGGCGCGGCGGTGTATGCCGATTATCTGACGCGTTTCAGGGCGCAGACGAAGCGCGGATTCTTTT
>JAVBYH010000030.1 GCA_030824175.1 Bacteroidota bacterium
CGCGAATGTGGAGCTTATGAGGCAGGGACTCGTGACGCTCACCTGGGGCAACGTGAGCGGCATCTGCCGTTCCGAAGGCATCGTCGCCATCAAACCAAGCGGCGTCGCCTACGACGCGATGACAGTGAACGACATTGTGCTCGTGGACATGGACGGGCGCATCGTTGAAGGCGCGCTCCGCCCCTCGTCCGACACTCCGACGCACATCGCGCTCTTCGCGGCTTTCCCGGAGATCGGCGGCATCACGCACACGCACAGCATGTATTCAACGGTGTTCGCACAGGCATGCCGCGAGATACCGTGTCTCGGCACGACACACGCGGACAGTTTCTACGGCCCAATCCCCGTCACGCGGTTCCTGACGGAGGAGGAGGTCGATGTCGAGTATGAAAAGAACACGGGCAAGGTCATCGTCGAGCGGTTCGCAGGCGTGGATCCGAAAGCGATGCCGGGCGTCCTCGTGGCCGGCCACGCCCCGTTCACGTGGGGAAAGAACGCCTCGGAGGCGGTCACGAACAGCGTGATCATGGAACGCGTCGCGCAGATGGCCCATGCGACGCTGCAGCTCGAACCGGGCATCACGCCGCTCCCCGACTATTTCGTCAAGAAGCATTATTTCCGTAAGCACGGCCCCAACGCCTACTACGGCCAACACTAACATCCACTCGCACACGATGGGAGCAGACATGAAACATGCATTCTCTGTATCGGCGGCAACCGCCGTGCTCATACTCGGGTCCTTAATCGTATTCCACACAACCGGATACTCAATTAAAAAAGAGCGCACAATGAAAAAAACAGAAATCACCACGGCACCGTTTGGCAAGGCCGGTGCGGCGGAGACGTCCCTCTTCACACTGTCGAACGGCAGCATGACCGCGACGATCACAAACTACGGCGGCATCGTCACGTCGCTCAGCGTGCCGGACAGGAACGGCAAGGCGGACAACGTCGTACTCGGCTTCAAGACGCTCGACGGGTACACGGCTCCCGCGTATGTGAAGTCGTGCCCGTACCTCGGCGCCCTCATCGGCCGCTACGGCAACCGGATCGCGAAGGGCGCATTCACGCTCGACGGGAAGACGTACGACCTCGCGAAGAACAACGGCGTGAACCATCTCCATGGCGGCATCGTCGGATTCGACAAGGTTGTGTGGACGCCGTCGGTGATCCGCACGAAGGACGGCGAAGCGCTCAGGCTCGAGTACGTGAGCAAGGACGGCGAGGAAGGCTACCCCGGAACGCTCCGTATAACGGTCGTCTATTCGCTCACGCCGAAGAACGAGCTGGCGATCGCGTACGAGGCGACGACGGACAAGAAGACCGTTGTGAACCTCACGCATCACAGCTACTTCAATCTCGCCGGCGAGGGCGCGGGCGACATCCTGGGGCACACGCTCACCGTGAAGGCCGACACGTACATGCCTGTCACGGACGACCTCATTCCGACGGGCGAACTGAAGGACGTGACGGGAACAGCGTTCGACTTCCGCACGCCGCATGCGATCGGCGAACGCATCGCAAGCGTGCCGGGCGGATACGACCACAACTTCGTGCTCAGCGTGAAGAAGAACACGCTGGCGAACGTGGCGCGTGTCGAGGAGCCGACATCCGGCCGGGTGATGGAGGTGCTCACCACGGAGCCGGGCCTGCAGTTCTATTCGGGGAATTTCCTCGACGGCACGTTCACGGGCATCTCGGGCGCCGCGTTTAAGAAGCATTTCGGCTTCTGCCTCGAGACGCAGCATTATCCCGATTCGCCGAACCAGCCTGCATTCCCGACAACGGTGCTCGAGCCGAAGCAGACGTACAAGACCACGACCGTCTATAAATTTTCGACGGTGAAATGACCGCGCGAATCGTTTAGAACTTGTGTTTTTACGTCCTATTGTCTATCTTTTTAAGACAGGCAGGTTCACAATCTACCACAACACGAATGAATGACATGACTTCTTATAAAGAATTAGGATTGGTTAACTCGAAGGAGCTTTTCCAGAAGGCGGTCGCCGGCGGCTATGCGATCCCTGCGTTCAATTTCAACAACCTTGAGCAGCTCCAGGCGATCATCGGCGCGTGTGTGGAAACGAAATCGCCGGTGATCCTCCAGGTCTCGAGCGGTGCTCGCAAGTATGCCAACCAGACGCTGTTGAAATATCTGGCGAAGGGCGCCGTGGAGTACGCACAGGAACTCGGCTTCGCGATCCCCATCGTGCTGCATCTCGATCACGGCGATACGCTTGAACTCTGCAAGTCGTGCGTCGAATCGGGCTTCTCCTCCGTCATGATCGACGGTTCGCACCACGCGTACGACAAGAATGTCGAGCTCACGAAGCAGGTCGTCGAGTACGCGCACGCGCACGGCGTCACCGTTGAGGGCGAGCTCGGAGTGCTGGCCGGCATCGAAGACGACGTCTCGAGCGCGGTGAGCCATTACACGAAGCCCGAAGAGGTAGAGGATTTCGTGAAGAAGACCGGCGTGGATTCGCTGGCGATCTCGATCGGCACAAGCCACGGCGCGAACAAATTCACCCCCGATCAGTGCACACGCAACGCCGACGGCGTGCTCGTGCCGCCCCCGCTCCGGTTCGACATTCTCGAGGAATGCGAACGCAGGATCCCGGGCTTCCCGATCGTGCTCCACGGCGCCTCGAGCGTGCCGGCGGAACTCGTGAAGACGATCAACGCC
>JAVBYH010000268.1 GCA_030824175.1 Bacteroidota bacterium
AGATCGCCTTGCTTGGAACCGTGACAGTGACGCAGGGTGTTCCGTTCGTCACAATCGATCCGGCGGTAAGCGCGACACGCTCGGCGAAAAAATTCTCGTCCGGCACGGTCAGGACGGATGCCGCGAAGGGCGGGGCGGATACGATCGTCGCCGGGTCGCGCGCGCATATCAT
Source organism: Bacteroidota bacterium (assembly GCA_030824175.1). GTDB lineage: Bacteria > Bacteroidota > Ignavibacteria > UBA10030 > UBA8401 > CAISDA01. Next base: position 173 of record JAVBYH010000268.1, read on the forward strand.
CATCAAGCGCGGCGATCGTGTCGCGGTGCGCATCTTCGACACCGAGTCGAAGGCTCGCAGGGAGTTTACAGGCATCGAAAGATACCCGGTGTCTGACCGCTGGAAGATCGATGCCCGATGGGAACCCTACGCGAAACCGAAGACCGTCATCATCGAAACAGTTATACCGGGCTATTTCGACGAGGGGCTGGCCATCGGCGTCGCGGTGTTCACCGTCGATGGTCAGGAATACCGTCTCGAGCCCACGGTCGACGACGAGCGCACCGACTTTTTCTTCGTCTTCGGCGATAGGACAAATGGTGCGGGCACGTACGGCGCCGGCCGCTTCCTGCACACCGGCCCGCCAAAGGACGGCAGGATCATCCTCGACTTCAACAAGTCTACGAATCCTCCCTGCGCGTTTACTGAGTTCGCAACGTGTCCGCTTCCGTCTGCCGACAGCCGGCTCTCGCTGCGCATCGAAGCCGGTGAAAAGAACTTTGGGCATCACTGAAGCTGAAGGATAATTTAGGGCCGTATCACCCCGCATCCATGAATCCGAGGCGGTAGGCCTTCTGAACGATGCCCACGATGCCCTGGGTCTTCATCTTACGCTCCATGTTCTCGATATGGTAGTACACCGCCTTCTCCGTCGACCCCGTTTTTAGGGCGATGTGTTTCACCGTGTGTCCCTTCGCGAGCGAGATGAAAATCTCGAACTCCTTCACCGTCAGTTTCTCCTTTAGCACTTGCCGTTCGGCGTTCCGGCGCAGCTGCGGCGTGATGTCGTATTGGCGTCCCAGCATCGTATGGATGTGCGTTTCGTCTGCAACAAGTGCGATGGTATTCAGATACCCCCTGTCCGTCCGCGCGTTCGAACCGTGATCCGTCCTGAATTTCAGGATCGAGGGGCGGCCCGCGCCGTCGGTGTGCATGGAGACGGCGCTGACGCGGGCGCCGAAGAGGATGTGATTGATAGGCCGGCCGATGAGTTCATGCACGGAGCCGCACCCGCAGCGTTCCGCAAAGTTCAAGTTGCAGTCCCTGAGGATGATATTTGATGACGCGAAAAGGTCCTGTATGCGAAACGTATCGACGGGAAGAGGGGCAGTCAGCTCGGCGTGCCAGATGCTGTCCTCTTTTTCATGCATGAGGAGCTGTAAAAAGACATCGTACCGGGTATAATGATCCATCGTTCTCCTCCCCCGAAGAGCATGAAAAATTATGACGGTTCAACGGACAAACGATGTAACGGCTGGAAGGATGTCGGTGTCGGGCCGATCTCCTACCCGAAATATACCAGCAAGGAATGAGGATGTCAACTTAGAATTCTCTAATCGGTCAGCTCAAACTCCTTGTCGGCGGGCCGGAGAGCGTCGTAGAGGTGCTTCAGTTCGGCGTATGCGTTCTGGTTCCCCCGCTGGGCGCATGTGCGGTAGAGGCGGGCCGATTCCGCGATGTTGATCGGCAGTCCGATGCCATTTTGATAGCAGTACGCAAGGGCGAGCTGCGACAGGACCGAACCGTTGTCGTCGCCCTCCTGCAGTTCCCTGATCGCCTTGTCGTCCACGTGTTTCTTGTTCAGCACCTTGTAGGCGAGGATGCGCAGCCGGGCTTCGCGGCTGCCGAGCTCCGAGGCGCGCTGCCAGCAGGCGAGTCCCTGCGCCGTGTCTCGGGCTGTCCACTGTCCGCGATAATAGCAGAATCCAAGTTCGATGAGGGAGGGGCGGTAATTTTCCTTCGCCGCCTTCTGGAGCAGCTTCAACGCCTGCGCTTCGGTGATCTGGAAGTCGAATTTCGCCGCGACAAGGGACGACCATACGTACATCGCCGACGGATCGTTCCTGTCCACGCGTGACTTCAGAAGCGGGAAGAATTCCTTCGACCGGAGAATTTCCGCGAGTGCGCCGGGCGCCTTCGGCGAATCGAGGCGGAAGGCGCGGATGTAATATTCCGCGGCGGTGATCATGTCTCTGTTTACATACGTTCCTTTTTCATGCCAGTGCCCAAGCAGCGCAAGGGCTTCGGGGCTTCCCACATTCGCAGCATGCAGCACGAGCGGCAGGCCGCGCAGCGTGTCCTTCGTGCTGTCGGCGATCGGTGCCATGCCGAGCGAGCGGCGCAAGTGGCTGTTGTTCTGGAGGAGCGAATCGGACAGCGCAACGTCCTCGAGGAGCGATCCCGAATTCTCGCCGAAGTCGAGGAAGACGAGCTGACGCTGATTCGACATCATGGAGACGACCGACGTGTCCTTTTGCTGCGGGTGCTTCGTGTTCTTCCGCTCCGATGTGATGCCGCGCCTGTCCATTTCCGCGAGCACGTCCTTCGCAGCGGCATAGTCCCGCTCCGCCGCGAATTTCACGAGCCGGTAGGCTTCCTCCATGTTCCTGTTGACGACCATGTTGTCTGTGTACGTCAATCCGAGAAGGAAGATCGCCTCCGTCATTTTTTGATCGGCGGCCAGCCGGATGTACTTGAACCCCTCGAACGGATTCCATTCCACGCCCCAGCCGTTGTTGAGGAACACGCC
>JAVBYH010000255.1 GCA_030824175.1 Bacteroidota bacterium
GGCGATCGAAGCGGCGCGTGCAGGCGAGCACGGAAAGGGATTCGCAGTCGTGGCATCCGAGGTCCGGAAGCTGGCCGAACGCAGCCAGTCGGCGGCGGGCGAAATCAACCAGCTGGCGAGCACAAGCGTCGAGATCGCAGTGAAGGCGGGCGAGATGCTCAGCAAACTCGTGCCGGACATCCAGAAGACGGCCGAACTCGTGCAGGAAATCTCGAGCGCGAGCGCGGAGCAGTCCACCGGCGTCGGTCAGATCAACAAGGCGATCCAGCAGTTGGATCAGGTGATACAGCAGAACGCATCGGCCTCCGAACAGATGTCGGCCACCAGCGAAGAGCTTTCCTCGCAGGCGGAGAAAATGAAGGGTGCGCTCGGATTCTTCAAACTGAGCGTCACGCACCATGCGGCGGAATCCGCAGGGAAGCGCATGCAGCCTTCGCGCATCTCGACGACTCCGAAGAAACAGCTCTCGGCGGCTCCGAAGAAACAGGCGCCCGCGGCGGACCCGAAATCCAAGGGAGCGTATGTGGTGCTCGACGAACCGAGCCACAATCAATCCGACGATGCCGAGTTTGAAAAATATTGATCACCGCTGTCCTAACTAACGGAGTAATTTATGAGTGCGAACACTGCTGAAGACACGATCCAGTATCTGACCTTCAAATTGGAGGACGAGGTCTTTGCCACAGACATCGCCCAGGTACGGGAAGTGCTGGAGTACTCTCAGGTCACCAAAGTTCCGCGGACGCCGGAATACATGCGCGGCGTCATCAACCTGCGCGGGCACGTGGTGCCGGTGCTGGATTTGAAGTTGCGGTTCGGCATGAAGATGACCGAGACGACGGTCAACACCTGCATCATCATTGTCGAGATCCATATGAACGGCGAGATGACGATCATCGGCGCGCTAGCCGATTCGGTGCAGGAGGTGATCGATATGGAACCCTCAACGATCCAGCCCGCGCCGAAGATCGGCACGAAGCTGAATACGGATTTCATTAAAGGCATGGGCAAACGGGATGAGAAATTCGTCATCATCCTGGACATCGAACGCATCTTCTCGACGGACGAACTGACCGCGGTCCAATCCTCGGTCGGACAACCCGCGGAAGAATGAGCCGTACGTTTGTGAGTGACGGCAGTCGGGTCCCCGTACGGGGCCCGATTGCCGTTCGCTTGCGGCATGGCTCTGCGTGAGTTCCGGTGCGGCACGCAGCATCTTCCGGCCTGTACCACTATCAACCAAGACAATGAAAAACGAACACTCGGACACGCTACAGAGGGACGCAGATGGACTCGGCATCGACGCCATCCACGAACTGTCCGATCACGAATTCTCCCGCCTGAGCGAATTCGTCAAGGAACAGATCGGCATCTCGCTGCCGGCGGTGAAGAAGACGATGCTGCAGGCGCGTTTACAGAAACGCCTGCGCGTGCTCGGCATGAAGAATTTCCGCGAGTACGTCGTTTATCTCTTCAGCACGCAAGGCATCGAGAACGAGATCGGCGAATTCATCAACGTCGTTACGACGAACAAGACCGATTTCTTCCGCGAGCCCCATCATTTCGATTATCTTATCAAGGAAGCCATTCCCGCCATGGAGCGCGAGGGACTGATGCGCCAGCACCAGTTGCGCGCATGGAGCGCCGCCGCCTCATACGGGCATGAGGCGTACACGATCGGCATGGTGCTGTCTGAATACGCCGAGACCCAGGCCCGGTTCGGATGGTCCGTGCTGGGTACGGACATCTCGACGCGCGTGCTTGAGCACGCGGTCAGGGGCGTGTATCGCGAAGAGGACGTGAACGTCATACCGACAAGGCTGAAGAAAAAATACCTCCTCAAGAGCAAGGATCCCGCGAAGAACGCGGTGAAGATCGTCGCCTCGCTGAGGGAGCGTATCGAGTTCCGCCGCATGAACCTTATGGACCGGGACTACGGCATCGACAACAAATTTGAGGCGATCTTCTGCCGGAACGTCATCATTTATTTCGACAAGCCGACCCAGGCGGAGATCCTCACGCATCTCTATCATTATCTGATACCCGGGGGCTATCTGTTCCTGGGCCATTCGGAATCACTGAACGGCATACCACTGAAATTGGAATCGGTTGCACCGACGATCTATCGAAAGCACGGATGACGCCTCCAGTGAAACGCATAAAAGTACTGATCGTCGACGATTCGTCCGTCGTACGCGCCGCCTTGAGTGATGTGCTGTCGTCGGATCCCGAGATCGAGGTGATCGCGACGGCGGGCGACCCGTACATCGCCGTCGAGCGCATCGCGCGGGAGGTGCCGGACGTCATTACGCTCGATGTCGAGATGCCGCGCATGGACGGGTTGACATTCCTTCAGAAGCTGATGGCGCAGCACCCCATTCCTGTGATCATCATTTCGAGCCTTGTGGGCAAGGGGTCAGAGTCGGCATGGAAGGCGCTCGAGAACGGGGCGGTGGAGATCATCGCCAAACCGCAGCTGGGCACGAAGGCGTTCATCGAGGAATCTCGCATCACAATCTGCGACGCCGTGAAGGCGGCATTCAAGGCGGGAGTGCGCAGGAATGTTCCCATGGAGGTGCCCGTTCCTAAACTCAACGCTGATGTCATGCTGGCGCGCGCGGCGAGCAATGCGATGGTGCAGACGACGGAGAAGATCATCGCCGTCGGCGCT
>JAVBYH010000029.1 GCA_030824175.1 Bacteroidota bacterium
GCTCCGGCAGTTCAGGAATCATGGTTCGTCCGCGTTCACATTCGGCGCCGCCTCGAACGTGCTTCTGGGAAAGAACGGGCAAGGGAAGACGAATGTGCTTGAGGCCATTTCCTATCTCTGTCTGACGAAAAGTTTTTTTGCGGGTGCCGATGCGACCGCCGTACAGTGCGGCACAACGATGTTCGAGGCGGAGGGGGAATTTTTATCCGACGTGGGAGTGCGGCACCGCGTGCGCATTGCGTACGACGAGCAGGCCCGTCAGAAAAAATTTTCAATCAATGCCTCGGAGATCACACGGCTCTCCGAAGTGATCGGTCTCTTTCCCATTGTCGTGCTTTCGCCCGAGAACAATTCCATCACGTTCGGCTCGCCATCGGAACGGCGGAAATTCGCCGACCTTGTCATGTCCCAGTCAAGCAAGGCGTACATCGAGGACATGATGGAATACAAGCGCGTGCTTCGGCAGCGCAACAAGATCCTCTCCGACGCCCAGGGAGCCGACTGCAGCGCTATACTCGCGCCGTGGACGGAAATGCTCATCAGGCACGGTTCCGCCGTCATGCACAAGAGGAACAAATTTCTCGCGGAATTTGTCGCCTATGTTGAAAAAGCGTACGGCATCGTGGCGAACAATGCCGAACGGCCGTCCCTTCGGTACGTGCCGCAGATAGACGTGCACGAAACGGCGGAACGAGACCAGATCGCCGATGCGCTCCGCGTGCTTGCCGAAAGGAAAAAATACGACGAACGCCGGTCCGGTTCAACGCTCTTCGGACCACAGCGCGACGATATCGCCTTTTCGATCGACGGGCTGCCGCTGCGCGAATACGCGTCGCAGGGACAACACAAGACGTACCTCATCGCGCTGAAAATCGCCGAGTTCTGGTATTTGAGGGAGCGGTGCGCGGAGCTTCCCGTGATCCTGTTCGACGACGTGTTCAGTGAACTCGACGAGGCACGCTCACGGCAGCTCCTGGACATGTGCGGGGCGATGGGACAGACGTTCATCACCACCACATCGGAACGCGTGTTCACGGGCGTCCGCGAATGGAACGACGAGAACAGGAAATTTTACATCCGCGCCGGTGCGATCGTGCCGGAGGAGGATGCGGCATGAAAGAACACTCGCCCGAACCGATGAACAGTGTGATCGATGCGCTCATCGCATCGCTCGGCATCAGGCAGAAGCTGGATCAATACAGCATCGTTCCGCTCTGGCCTGGCATCGTGGGCGCCCAGGTGGCAAAGGTGACGGACATCGAGCGGATCGAGAACGGCGTGCTCTACATTCACGTGACGAACGCGCCGTGGCGGAGCGAACTGACATTCCGCCGCAAGGAAATTTTACAGAAAATTCATCAGACGATGAACGGCGATGTGATCAAGGACATTCGCTTTCGATGATTTGTTTTATTTGAAGGATAACAACTGTGGCAGAGAACAAACCGAAAAAGAACAACGGCGACTATACCGCCGAGGATATTACCGTATTAAAGGGACTCGAGGCTGTCCGCCGCCGTCCCGCGATGTATATCGGCGATGTCAGCGTGCGCGGTCTTCACCATCTCGTGTATGAGGTCGTCGACAACTCCATCGACGAGGCGCTTGCCGGGTACTGCAGGCTGATCAACGTGAAGATCAACGAGAACGGAAGCATCACCGTGATCGACGACGGCCGCGGCATTCCGACGGGCATCCACAAGGACGAGGGCCGCTCGGCGCTCGAAGTCGTCATGACGGTGCTCCATGCGGGCGGCAAGTTCGACAAGAACACGTACAAAGTCTCGGGCGGTCTCCATGGTGTCGGCGTCTCGGTTGTGAACGCGCTTTCCGAATGGCTCGAGGTGGAAGTCCGCCGCGACGGCGAAGTGTTCTTCCAGAAGTTCGAGAAGGGCGATCCCGTCGCACCCGTGAAAGTGATCGGCAAGATGGCGAAGAACGAAAAGACCGGCACAAAGATCACGTTCCTTCCCGACAATACGATCTTCAAGAACCGCACGTACAAATTCGAGACGCTGGCCGAACGGCTGCGCGAGCTCGCATTCTTAAACAAGGATGTCAGCCTCGAGATCACCGACGTCCGCCCGAAGCAGGAGCAGACGGCGACGTTCCATTTCGAGGGCGGCCTCGTCGAGTTCGTGAAGTACATCGACTCTACGCGCCCCTCCATCATGAAGAAGCTCGTCTATGCGCGCGGTTCGGGCGAGGACGACGGCGGCCGCGTGGTCGAGGTCGAGGTGGCGTTTCAGTACAACGACCAGTATTCGGAGAACGTGTTCTCGTACGTGAACAACATCCACACCCACGAGGGCGGCACGCATCTCGTCGGCTTCCGTTCCGCGCTCACGCGCACGCTCAACACGTACGGCTACAAGAACAACCTCGTGAAGGAAGGCAAGATCACGCTCTCGGGCGACGACTTCCGAGAGGGCCTCACGGCGATCATCAGCGTGAAGGTGCCCGAGCCGCAGTTCGAGGGACAGACCAAGACGAAGCTCGGCAACAGCGAAGTGAAAAGCATCGTCGAAAGCGTCGTGGGCCAGGAGCTCGCGACATGGCTGGACAATAATCCGGGCGACGCGAAGCGTATCATCGAGAAGAGCCTCCGCGCCGCCGAGGCGCGCGAAGCCGCGCGCAAGGCGCGCGATCTCACGCGCCGCAAGAACGCGC
>JAVBYH010000277.1 GCA_030824175.1 Bacteroidota bacterium
TTCGCGTATTTCACGTGGAGCGGCCGGTCGCTCTATCTCGACGACCTGTTCGTCAGGGAGGCATACAGGGGACAGCAGATCGGGAAGCGGCTGCTCGGCGCCGTCGTCGACTTCGCCGCGGCCGAAGGCTGCAAGAAGGTCCGGTGGCAGGTGTCGCGCTGGAATACGGCGGCGCAGGAATTCTACAAAAAATTCGGTGCGGAGATCGACGACGTTGAACTGAACTGCGACCTGAGGCTTGACCGCGATGGACACTAAAAAGCACATCGGCGATGACGAACCCGACGTGGCGTTCGAACCGCTCACACAGAAGACCTGGCGGCGCTTCGAGGAGCTCATGGGGGACAGGGGCGGATGCGGAGGATGCTGGTGCATGGCGTTCCGCGTACCGCGCCGGGAGTTCGAGGCCAAGAAGCACGAGGGCAATAAGCAGGCGATGAAGGAGCTCGTGGCGGCAGGAGAGCCGATCGGCCTCATCGCGACAATCGAGGGCGAACCCGTCGGCTGGATTGCGCTGGCGCCGCGCGAAGCCTATTGGCGCATCGAACATTCGCGCTCGCTGAAACGGATCGACGACACGCCGGTGTGGTCCATCACCTGCTTCTTCGTGAAGAAACAATACCGGCGTGCGGGCCTCTCCGCCCTCCTCATCCGCGGCGCGGTCGATTACGCCGAACGCCACGGCATCACGATGCTCGAGGCGTATCCAACAATTCCCTATGCAAAAAAAATCCCCGACCCGTTTCTCTGGACGGGCGCCCTGTCGGTCTTCGAACGCAACGGATTCGAGGTCGTGCAGCGGAACGGGAAGACCCGGGCGATCGTTCGGAAAAAAATATCCGCACAGTACATGCCTGGGCGAAATACCAATTCGCCCTACACGCCACTCGAAGACACCCTCCGGAAATAAATATATTTTTTCAGGTTTACAGTCATCGGGGAGGCTCGCGGCCGGCCCGCAGTGGATAATAATAGCCAATGTGACCAATTTTTGTAGAAATCGTGGGGGGGATGTGCCCCCGGTTTTTGAAATCCATGATTCCGGCCGGTATTTGGGGGATAAATTTCGGAAATACTGGTATAGTCTTTGAAGGAATAAAAAGAGAGAGTGAATTATTACCAGGAAGGAGCAACACCATGAACAAGGTCATTTTCCAGATAGGTCTCCTGTTATTTTTTGTGTCCATCGTCTTGTTTTCGATGAGCGGGGGAGAGATCCTCGACGTCGTGATGCGCGCATTCATCGTCTTCATCGGCGCCACTGGCGTGATGGGGCTCGTCGGATTCCTGTCCCTGGTATTTTCGCAGCAGGCGAGGAGCACGGCAGATCACCATTCCGGGCCGCGAATTTCAGAAACGAAAGCCTCGTGAGTAGCACATGACGACCCAAGAACGGTGGGACACATATGGCGTGACGCGTTCGCCGGAGCTGAGGAAGCTTCTGGTGGCGCAATATATCGGACTCGTGAAGTACGTCGCGCAGCATTTATACCTTCCCGCGGCGGCGGTGCTTGAATCGCAGGATGTGCTGCACTTCGGCATCCTCGGCCTGCATGAGGCCGTGGAGCGGTTCGATCCCAAGGTCGGAGTGAAGTTCGAGACGTATGCGATCCCCCGCATCAAAGGAATGATCCTCGATGAATTGCGGCGTGTCGACACGATGCCGCGTTCGGTGAGGGACCAGTCGCGGAAAATCTTCCAGACGGCATCGGCGACGGAACAGAAGCTCGGACGTGAGGCGACGCACGTCGAAATCGCGCAGGCCCTGAAGATGGGCGAACAGGAATACCATCAGCTGTTGTCGCTGCTGCAGTCGTCGCAGACAGTCTCGCTGGACGATTTCATCGCCGACGAGCAGACGACGCGGCACGAAATGATTGCGGACATGACGCAAAATGTTGCCGAGGATTTCGAGGAACAGGAAGCGAAGCAGACGATGGTGGATGCGCTCAAGCGCCTTCCGCGCCGCGAACGGCTCATCGTGACACTGTATTATTACGAGGGGGCAACGTTCGACGAGATCGGACGCATCCTCGGCGTGTCGGAATCGCGCGTTTCGCAAATTCACTCAAAAATCTTGCAAGATCTACGACACGAAATGGAAATTAAAGGATAAGACGAGTATGATGACGGACACGGAAAATACCACGGCAAAACGGGAGCCGCTCTCCTCGCCGGTAACATTAGCGTCGTTTGCGCGGATGTTGCGGATCATGGAGCTCCTGAACAATCCCCGCGTCAGCACGGCAAAGATCGGACGCGAGATCAGCGCTGACGAGCACTTGGCCAAGCGCCTGCTTCGGGCTGTGAATTCGCCGTTGTACGGTGTTTCGCACCGCGTATCGGGCGTTGACTTCGCCGTAAGCATTTTGGGCCACGAGAAACTGAAGGACGTCGTCCTGAGTTCCGACACTGTTGGCAAGATCCAGAAGAAGATCGATTCATACCTCGATACCGCCGATCCGTGGGAACCGTCGCCGAAGCAGGTCGATGCGACGAAACGCCTTATCAGCGATTTGGCTTCGCTCGTGGTCCAGGACGGGGAATATCAAAAGCATCACACCCCGGACGAGGTCCTGCGACCTCCGACGGACTACCAGTCCCGGCTGCGGATCGGCATGGTGCTCAAGGAACTTGCACCCCGGCAGCGTCTC
>JAVBYH010000400.1 GCA_030824175.1 Bacteroidota bacterium
TTGAGATAGGCGTGGGGAATGCCCGCACCGATGAAGATTCCCTCGCCCGCCTTGAGATTGATATAATTCAACAGGAGGATGGAGAACAAGCCGATGTCACCGGGATACAGGCGTTCCGTCTGGAGGAAAAGCGTGCTCTCTTCCGTCGGCGCCTCGATGCGCATCTGCGCCGAGATGCCGCTCACGGTTCGCCCCAGGAGCGATGGATCCCCGATCGTCCGCGTCATGAGCGACCTGTAGAACGTCTTCATGGCGGAGCGCTGCGCTGCGCCGAGGTCCTCGCCGCCGCGCACCTTCATCGAAGGGAGGTCTCCGTCGGCGGCCGCCAGCGTTGCCGCGGCCTCCTCCCCGGCCGCCTCGGCGAGCTGCGGGTACCGCTGCACGGTTTCCAGGATGTCGTCGAACGGCTTGAATCCGGCGAGGGCCCTCAGCTCGTCGAGTGCAACGGCAATCTCCGGCTTGTGGTTGTCGTCGGGATAATTCTTCGGATCGCGCGCATGCAACACGCGCGCCTGCGTTTTATTGGGATGGGCCTGTATCGAGAGCGGGCTCGCGGCCGAGAGCACTTTGAGCAGGAACGGCAGCTGCGATTCGAAATGGTCCGCCGCCGGCAGTCCAAGCACCTCTATCGCGTTGCCGGCGATAAACGACGTGAGCGGTATCGCCTCCCCGTCCGCCAGGACCAGAGAAGGCGCCTTGGGATGCGCGCCGATCCAGAGTTCCGCGTACGGAACGCCGGGTTCGGCGGCAATGCCTGTAAACGGTGGCAGAAAGGCATCGATGCTCCGCGTGCCCCATTCGTACTGCTGTATCGTATTGCGTAATAAAAACGGCCGTGCTAGGATCATAGTGTCGTCATCAGCGAAAGAAGGGGGAATGGTCCGTGTGCATGTAAATTACAATGTATGAAGCCCGGGAAACAGACGCAAGCCCATGACCGGCGGAATAATTAGGATTTCTCGTTTAAAAGTGCTATCTTATATACAGTTGCAAAATATGCAACCTACCCGCAACCGATCTCCTCTCCACGTATCGGAAGCGGACATTTGAGACCCGCTCTTCGAAGTGTTTGATAGTAATGTTGGGAAGTTGTGCTGACCGTTGTTTAGAACCATTCCGCGCCTGACGCGAGAGAGGTTTACGCTCTCATCTAGTATTTCCCCTCCGTTTCCGCGACGCGGAAACATACGTTTTCCTTCTTATGTGAACGAGTCTCTCTATTCTATACAAGGATTCACTCCATGGCTTTCTCCCAACTCGGTCTCAACGACCGCTTAGTGCAAGGTATTCTTGCGACCGGATATACCGCACCGACAGCAATTCAGGCGCGCGCTATCCCTCTTGCCCTCCAGGGCAAGGACATCATCGGCTGCGCACAGACAGGCACCGGCAAGACCGCCGCCTTCGTGCTCCCGATCCTCAACCATTTGGCCGAACACTCGGAACCGACACGCGACAAACGCCCGCGCGCACTGGTCCTGACACCGACACGCGAACTCGCGCAGCAGATCGAAGACTGCGTCACCGACTACGGCCGCTTCATGAAGCTCCGCAGCGTCTCTATCTACGGCGGCGTCTCGATCGACAAACAGTTCAAGCACCTCCGCATCGGCGTCGACATCGTCATCGCCACCCCGGGTCGACTCCTCGACCACCTCGACCGGAAGACAATCGACCTGTCGAACGTCGCCATCCTCGTCCTCGACGAAGCCGACCGCATGTTCGACATGGGCTTCATCAACGACGTGAAGAAAATTATGGCGCGCGTGTCGAAGGAACGGCAGACACTGCTGTTCTCCGCGACGATCTCGCCGGAAATCAAAAAACTCGCATCCACGATCCAGAAGAATCCCGAAACGATCCAGATCGGCGAAGAACGCAAGCCGATCGAATCCGTGACACAACATTTTTATTCCACGCCGCAGGACCTGAAGGCCGACATGCTCATCTTCGCGCTCGAACACGAGTCGATGGACAGCGTGCTCGTCTTCTCGCGCACGAAGCACGGCGCCGACAAGATCACGAAACGCCTCGACCGCGCAAACGTGAAGGCCATCGCGATCCATTCGAACCGCACGCAGGCGCAGCGCCAGCGCGCACTCGCCGGCTTCAAGCAGGGCCAATACCGGGTGCTCGTGGCAACGGATATCGCCGCACGCGGCATCGACGTGGATGGTATTTCGCATGTGATCAACTACGACGTGCCGACGTTCGCGGAGGACTACATTCACCGCATCGGCCGCACGGGCCGCGCGTCGGCGGTAGGAGACGCGATCACCTTCGTGAGCCGTGAAGAGATCAAGCACATCAAGAAGATCGAATATTTCATCGGCAAGAAGGTGGAGATCAAAAAATACCCGACGTTCAATTATACGCCCGCCGCGCACAAGACGGAACACACGCACGTTGAAACAGGCGGAGATGAAGAGGCCTCATCGACGACGCAGCGCTCGCGCACCACACCGCGCCACACCGACAGGGGCGATGAACGCCGGCAGCCGCGCGACAACCGCTCGGGCGGCGAACGCCGCGAACGCAAGCCCGTCTCGAGCGAACCGCGCCAGGACCGCCCCACACAGGAACGCCGCGAATGGAAGCCGCGCACCGACACGCCCCGCGCACCGCGCGAGGAACGTCAGGGCGTGAAGCGCTTCGACCGCTCGACACCCGGCACCGAACGCCGCACGCCGCGCGTTGACGGATCCATCGAATCACGCCGCGACCGCCCGACATCGGGCGCACCAGGACGCTTCGGCGGGCAGAAACGGACCACCTCCGGCCCCGCGAAGTTCGGCCAGCAGAGCGGCGGCAAGTTCCGCTCCACCACGGGCCGCAGCGACTATGCAACCCCCGTGAAGAAGCGCGAAAAGCCGACAACCGAGAAGACCGAATCCTATTCGACCGGCGCATACAACGATTCGTTCGGTTCGTTCCGCTCCTCCGGCAACAACAACGTCGTCCAGGACCACGACTGGAAGAAGCTCATCGAGACGAACGAGGGCACCTTCCGCAAAAAACTGAAGAAGATCTTCACGCGCTCGTCCGACTGACGTTTTTTTTGTAGGGCGAAATGATATTTCGCCCTGCCGAATGATCGTACGATAGTTAATCCGGGGCGAAACACCGTTTCGCCCTACACGCTCCAAATTGCAAAGGCACAGACGCTCATCGCGTCTGTGCCTTTTGTTTTGTACTCGCCGAGCGTTCCGCCTATTTCACGATACGGAACGCCACCTGATAAAAGTTATTTACGGCGCCGATCAGCTCCATCTTCATATAGTATGATTCCGAGAAGCACCGGAACGCCTGGAATTCGTGGTTTGGCACGTTGAACTCGTCGAACATGACGATGTCACCGTCGTTCAGATGCTGCGCGAGCGAGGTAAGCACGAACAGCGTCGACGAAAAGAGGTCCGCGTCCATGTGGATCACTTTTTTCCGGCCGTCCGAAAGATCGTGCGTCTTCAGGAATGCAAAGAGCGTCTCCTGGAAGAGACCTTTTACAAATTCAGCACGCGTATCCGCGGCTACCGGCGCGGAACTCGTCATCGCGCCCTTCTTGTAGAATCCCCAATCCTCCGGCAGCCCCTCGAACGTGTCGAATCCATAGAACCGCGAATCCGGATGCGCGTTCGCCTCGAGCCACCACCGGAACGACTGGCCGCTCGACACGCCGAACTCGAGATACTGAATAGGTGCGTTTGCGATCTGCGCCTTTTCGATCACGTACCGGTGCAGCTGGTGCCGCTTCGCGTAGTCGCGGAACGGCTGGTAAAAATCGTTGAGGATGTTTTCACGCGGCTGCTGCGAGATCCACCGCGAGAGGCGGATGGTGTTCGATGCGAACAGCAGCGGCCCGCTGAGGAAATTCAGGAAGGCGCCTGGCCGGAGGAACAGCATGAATCCCTTGAGAAACGAATTGGCCTCTATGAAACTGAACGTCATGCTCTTAGCCTTCCGTCCTGCCGTGCGGCCGACATCATGCCGATGAAGCGCTTGAACAAGTAGTCGCTGTCATGCGGTCCGGGGGATGCCTCGGGATGGTATTGCACGCAAAACAGCGGCAGCGTTTTATGCTCGAATCCTTCCACAGTGGCGTCGTTCAAATTCACGTGCGTGAGCGTCAGCTGCGATTCGTCCATGCTCTTCCAGTCCACCGCAAAGCCGTGATTCTGGGAGGTCACCTCGATGTCGCCCGTGGCGAGATTCTTCACCGGATGGTTGCCGCCGCGGTGACCGAACTTCAGCTTGTATGTCGTGCCGCCGAGTGCGAGCGCGAGCAGCTGATGGCCGAGGCAAATGCCGAACATCGGCTTCTTCCCGACAAGCTTCTTCAGGTTCGCAATTGCGTATTTCACGGCATCGGGATCGCCGGGGCCATTCGAAAGAAAGATGCCGTCGGGATCCATCGCCAGCACGTCTTCGGCCGATGTGGACGCGGGAACGACGGTGAGCGAGCATCCGTAGCTCGTGAGGCGGCGGAGAATATTATGCTTCACGCCGAAATCGTACACGACAACCCTGAACGTACTGCGCGGCTGCGTGCCGTCTCCCTGGACGGCGGGCACCGCGAACTGCGTTGTGTCGACGGAGGTCCATTCGTACGGTGTGAGACATGTCACTTCGGATGCAAGGTCCTGGCCGGCCATACTGGGGAGCGCGCGCGCCTTGGCCACGAGCGACGCGTCGTCGGTATCCGTCGTGGAAAGCACACCGCGCAGCGCACCTTCGCTGCGCAGCATCTTCGTGAGCATGCGCGTGTCGATGCCCTGGATCGCCACGATGCCGTGCTTCGTCAGGAATTCACCGAGTCCCGTTTCGGCCCTGAAATTGCTGTGGTAGTCGAAGTATTCGCGCACAATGAATCCGCGCGCATGCGGCTTCAGGGATTCCATGTCGTCGCCGTTCACTCCGTAGTTGCCGATCATCGGCGTTGTCATCGTGATCAGCTGGCCGGCGTACGACGGGTCGGAGATGATCTCCTGGTACCCCGTCAGGCTCGTGTTGAAGCAGACCTCACCGGACACTTCACCTTCGGCGCCGAACTGAACACCGGTAAACACTTTTCCATTCTCTAATGCAAGTTTTGCGATCATGTGATTTTAACGATGGCTGATGTGGGAAGACCAAAAATTATCGCTTAAAAATACGAAAATCCGCGATTACATGACAGTGATTATTTCTTCCCGTTCCTGAGCATTGCATCATACGTCGCGCGCGCTGCGACGACGGAGGCAGCCGTCTGCGCCTGCGGATCGTACTCGAGGGCCGTACCGATCCGCCCCTTTTCACCGAAATACCGGGCCTGCAGCTCTACGGCGAGCTCTTCCTTCACCTCATGCCTGTTCCGGCGGAAGACCGATTCCTTCTCTTTCTCGAGCTGCGCGATGAATCCCGTGAGCGATGCGAACGCTTCCGGACCGTAGTGCTCCCGCTCCATTGCCTCCTTCATCGCGGCGAGTTTTTTCTCTGTCTCGTCGCGGTACGTGTATTTTTGCATCTTCAGATATTCCTCGAAGTCGTTCACGATCTCGTCGCTGATGCGGAAATCCGTTTGCGCTTCCGGGTGCTTCGACACATAGCGTGTGGCGTATTTGAAGATGCTGGCCTTCTGCATGAGGTCCGTGTAATACGAGCTCTTCGGATGCGCCTCAACGACAGAGTCGGGCGTGATGCCGCCAAAGTCGCGCACGATGCGTCCGTGCGAGGTCTTATAATCGCGCTTCATGCTGTCGGGCATCGTGAGGAAAACCCCGTCCCTGTTCCTGTGCTCGTAATCGATCTCCTGGATGCTGCGGCCGCTCGGCGTGTAGTAGCGGGCGGTCGTCAGTTTCAGTGTGGAATTGTACGTGAGCGGCACGACCGTCTGCACGAGTCCCTTGCCGAACGAGCGCGTGCCCACGACGATGGCGCGGTCGAGATCCTGCAGGGCGCCGGCGACAATCTCGCTTGCGCTGGCGCTGCCGCGGTTGACAAGCACGGCCAACGGAACATCCGGCGCGACAGGAAGAGACTCGACACGGTAAATTTTTTCCTCGCCGGTCCTCCGCCCCTTCGTGGAGACCACGGTACTGCCCTTGGGAACGAATGCGCTGACGACATCGACCGCCGCCTCGAGCAGTCCGCCCGGATTATCGCGGAGGTCGAGCACGATGCCTCGAAGATCGCCGCGGAGCCTGAATTCCTTTATCGCCTGTTTCACCTCTTCGCCCGCCCGGCGCGAAAACCTGTCGAGCCGGATGTAGCCGATGCCGTTCCTCATGTAGCCGGAGTACGTGACGTTGTTCACCTGGATCTGTTCGCGCACGAGCGTGAACTCGAGCGGCTCGGAGGCGCCTTCACGCCGGATCTTCACGCGCACCGTCGTGCCCGGTGTGCCGCGCACCCTTCCGCGCACGCTGTCCGGATGCACGAGTGCACCGGTGATGCGCGTGCCGTCGATCTCCTCGATCGTGTCGCCCGCGCGTATGCCCTGCTTCTGCGCCGAATACCCGTCCATCGGCGCAATGATGATGATCGCACCCTCGCGTATGCCGATGGTGATGCCGACACCTCCGTATTCCCCGTGCGTGATCAGTTCGATCTCGTCGCCCTCATCCCCGTCCATGAAGACGGTGTACGGATCGAGCGTCTCGAGCATGCCGTCGATGCCGGCGCGCATGAATTTTTCCGGATCGACGACGTCGATATATCCGGTGGCGATTTCCTTGTACACCTTGCCGAATGTGTCGATGCCCCGGTTGATCTTCAGGTACATATTCTCTTCGCCCGCCCGGGCGGTGAAGGCGGCGAGACACACGCCGACGGCGATGACGATGATTTTTTTCATGGCATTCCCGATTGTCAGAGCAGTTGTTGTTCTTCCTATAACGAGACACGCGCCGAATTCGTTCGGCGGACGCGTCATTCCATCGTGTACACCGCATAGCCCAGCGCAGGCAGCGCGACCGAGACACGGTTCGTGTTGATCGTCATCGCGGCATTCGCCGAGACGAGGAGCGGCTTCAGCCTGTATCCCGCTTTCGCCGCAGGCAGTGTGAGCACGGCGGTCTCCGGCTTCGGCGAGAAATTATAGACGACGAGCATCGATTCCCTGCTCTGCGACCGCACGAACGAATAGACCGATGCGCTGCCGGCGGAGGCAACGCGTTTCGTCTCTCCCGTACGGAGCGCCGCATGCGCCTTGCGCAGCGCGAAGAGCTCCGTATAGAAGACGCGGAACGCTGGCTGCGCGTTCCAATCCACGGTGATTTTTTCGAAGAGACCGAGCTTTACCGCGCTGCCGGTTTCCTGCCCGTTGTAGAGGAGCGGCACGCCCGGGAACGTAGTAACGGCCACGGCGGCAAGCTTCGCGCCCTCGATGCCGAATTTCACGACATCGGGATTGTCCCACGCGTTCTCGTCATGGTTCGAGCTGAAGCGCATGCGCAGCGATTGCTTCGGGAAATGCTTCGCCTCGTTCATCAGGAGCGTGTCGAGCGAGGCGGCACTGCGTGTGCCGTTCATGATGGGCGCGAGAAGCTGATAAAAGTTCCAACCGTAGGTCACATCGAATGCCTTCAGATGATGTTCCGAATACTGTCCCTCGGAAAGCATCATGACCGGTCTGATTTTGTCGAGCGTGGCACGCGCCTCGTTCCAGAAATCCGTCGGCACCATTTCGGCGACGTCGCACCGGTATCCGTCGATGCCGACATCGCGCACCCAGTATTCGAGCATGCGGATCATGTATTCCCTCAGCGCGGGCTTCGAATAATCGAGATCGGCCACGTCGCTCCAATCGGGAACCGGGGCGACGATCCGTCCCGTGCTGTCCTTCGTGAACCAGTCGGGATGCTGCTTCAGCATCTTACTGTCCCACGATGTGTGGTTGGCGACCATGTCGATGATGAGCCTGAAGCCGAGCTCGTGCGCCTTCGCAACGAGACGCTTGAAATCGTCAAGCGTGCCGTATTCGGGATTGACGCCGTAATAGTCCATTACCGAATACGAGCTGCCGAGCGTGCCCTTGCGGCGATCGACGCCGACCGGATGAATAGGCATGAGCCAGAGCACCGTGACGCCGAGCTTCTTCAGTTCCGGAAGCTTCGCCTCGATGCCCGCGAACGTGCCTTCCGCGGAGAATGTGCGCGGGAAGATCTCGTAGATGACGGCGTTCTTCACCCAGGGTGCGGAGCGGCGCGCAGGCCTGTCGCCGAGTGTCTGCTGGTTCTGTGCGAATGAGCCGGCGGTGACGGCGCATAGTGCGAGGAGGAGTGTCAGTGTTTTCATGTCGTTTGCTTAGTTGTGGTGGTTGATCCGTGCAACGGCCTTCGCTGCCGCTTCGAGCAAAGCGTCGGGACCGACGAGCTTACCCGTCGCCTGTTTCATCCAGAGGTCCGGTGTGATGGCGCCGATCGTCGTCATGCGTTCCACTTCGCGGCCAAGGCTGCCCGACTGTTTGATCTGCGCCTCGATCTGGAAGCCGATCATGTGGCCGAGCGGATAATCGGGCAGATAGAGGTACGAATGAATCATGTGCGAGTACACCCCGAGGAGCACGACATCGCGCTGGTTGAAGATCGGTGCGTAGTATGTGTTCCAGACATTCTTCGCTATCGACTGAGTGGCGGCGTTCAGATCCGCCGGCGTGGCGGCCGGGTGGCCGTACATCCAGTGCCACACCTCCATGTCCACGAGGGCGACGCCGGCGATCTCGAACGTCATCCAGTAGTCGTTCACCGTCTTAAGCGCCTCGGTCTCCGGATCGTCGGAGGCCAGGCCGAGCACCTTCATGTCGTTCGCCTGGAAGACGAACGCGATGGCCTCGGTGAACGCCGTGTTCGGCACGCCCTGGAGCATCGTATGATCCATGTTGTTGAGCGAGAACGTCTGTTCCACATTGTGCCCCATTTCGTGGACGGCAATGTTGAAGCCCTTGTAGTTCATGCCCGTTCGTTCGATCCTCGTGCGCAGATGGGCCGGCACGCCGCGCATCGCGGCGCCCATTGCATGGCCGGAGCCTCGCGCGTTATCGACGGCGATGAAGGATGCAAGATATGCCGCGCGTTCCTTTGTGAAACCGAGCTTCACGAGCATCGAGGGGATGTCGCGCGCGTACGCGGCGGCATCGGGATATTTTTTCGCAACGATCTTGTCCAGGTCGGCCTCCGAGTATTTTGTGCGCGGACGGAAGCCGTTGTACCAGATGTCGAACGCCTCGAGAGGCCGGCCGAGGCGGCGGGAGATCATGGCGCCGATCTCTTTTGCCAGCGGAGAGGTGAGCACGTCCTCGAGCATTTTTTTCACCCTCGCCTCGGGCAGCTGCCGGTCCTCGTTGAAGCGCCTGGCGATGAGCGTGGGCGCCGTGGGAGAATACGGGTCGACCTTCAGCGACGCCTTGAATGTCTTTTGCAGCATCGCATACCGCGTGTTCGGCTCGGGTGCGTTCGTGACCGCGAGTCCCGGAGGCGGCGGCGTTCCGGCATCGTTCACCGCCGCGGCCGTGACGACGTTCGTAAACGGATCCCAGTCCACATGCGGATTGTTCACGACGGTGGCGGGGATGGACTGTGTGACGATCGATTCCATGACGCGCTGGATCATGCGCTGCTTGGCGAGTCCGTTCGCCCGATCGGCGTAATCTGCCTTGATCTCGTCGCGGAGGTTCCAGTGTGACAACAGGCGCAGCTTTGCGGGGAACAGGCGTTCACCCTTCCCGTTGACGAGATGGTGCATCCAGATGTTGTAGCCGGCGATGTACGCGTCCGCCTCGGACGACGCCTGCGCCATCGCAAGCGAGACGTCCGCGGGAATGCGCTTCGAGAACCGGTCGGCGAGCTTCGTCTCGGCCCACTGCCTGCGCGTCCACGTACCGCCCTGCGCGAGACGCTCGTCGAGCGTCGTGAGTGGGAAATTCAGGAGCACGGCGAACGCGATCTTGTTCGCGAAGAAATCGTCGTTGATGTGTGCCGACGCGTCGTACCCGCCGAAGAGGTCGTCGAACGGCATCACCGGCCCCAGCTCGAGGTCGCTCTGCTGACGGAATTCGCGGCGGATCTCCGCCATGTGCCCGTCGAGCTTCTCGAGGAGCGTTTGCAAGCGCACGAACATCGAATCGCGGGCCTCGGCGGTGCCGGCGAACTGCGTGTCCGTGAATTCGCGAAATGCGGCTGCGTCCCCGTCCTCCGTGCGCCAGAACGCGGCGGCCTGTGTAAGGCCCTGCACGGCACGAGCGCGCTGTGCTTCACCATACCGTGCGACGAGCGAGGAGACGGACGCGTCGATGGCCGCGGCGGTCCATTCCGGCTGTACGGATCTGACGGCGGGCTGCGTTTGCGTGTGAATAGTCATGGACAATCCGAAAAGGAGTACAAGGATCATGTATGGTTTCATCGTGCACGAGTGTTATGTGAAAAGGAGTGGCGGCCGCTTGACACAACGCCCGCGCGGGAGCGCGGGCGTCTCATTGTGTCGTTGTTGCTCTTGCTTCTTGCAGGGCGAGATTTATCTCGCCCGCTCTTGCTCTCGCTTTTTGTAGGGCGAAATGATATTTCGCCCTGCCGAACGATCGTACGATAATTGAACCGGGGCGAAACGCCGTTTCGCCCTACAATGACAGCACTTCGCATCAGCACGAGCCGGTGTTACGCGCTCGGCGTCGATCCGCCGGAGCGCGGCGGCCTGCCTGAACCGCTGCGCCGTGGTCCGCCCGAACGGGGACGGCCGCCGCCGGAGCTCGGGAATCGTTCCCTGTGCTTCTGGCTTTGGTTGTCTGTCGATTTCTCCTTCGAAGTCGCCGCCGGCACCGGTACGAGCCATTCCTCCTTCGGATAGAGGCACTCGAGCTTGCGGCCGATGTATTCTTCGATCTTCGGCAGCTCGTACGAATCGTCCTCGTCGGCAAAGCTCACCGAGATGCCGTTGGCGCCCGCGCGGCCCGTGCGGCCGATGCGATGCACGTAGTCCTCGGGATTGTCCGGCAGCTTGTAGTTGACGACGTGGCTGACACCTTCGATGTGGATGCCGCGCGCGGCGACGTCCGTTGCCACGAGCACGCGCACTTTGCCGTCGCGGAAGCTTTCCAGCCGCTTGATGCGCTGGTCCTGCGTCACGTCGCCCGAGAGCAGCACGCACGAGATACCGTGCGAGGCGAGCTTGTCGCGGAGCCTGAGCGTCTCGTCGCGGCGGTTGCTGAACACGACGACGCGTTCGAGGTTCTGGGTGGTGATCATGTTGTAGAGGAGCATGAATTTTTCGGACTTCGTGCAGATGTACACCTGCTGGTCGATCGTGTCGACGGCGACCTGCTCGGGCTCGATCTCGACGACGCTCATGTCCTTCGTCCATTTCGACGCGAGGTTGCGCACGTCCGAGGTGATCGTCGCGCTGAAGAGCATCGTCTGTCGTTTCGCCTTCGGCGGCGTGCTTTCGATGATGCGGCGCACGTCGGGGATGAATCCCATGTCGAGCATGCGGTCCGCTTCGTCGATCACCATGATCTCCACGCGGCCAAGATCCACAATGCCCTTCTTCATGAAATCGAGGAGGCGGCCGGGTGTGGCGACGACGATGTCGATGTACTCGCGTTCGAGCCGGACCTTCTGCTTGTCATAATCCATTCCGCCCACGAGCGAGAGGATCGTGACATCCGTGAAGATGGCGAATCCTTCCGCGTCCTTGTGGATCTGCATCACGAGCTCGCGTGTCGGCGCGAGGATGAGCGCGCGCGGCGTGCCCTTCTTGTGCTTGTCGCCGAGCGGATTGCGCAAGATGTGCGTCAGGATGCCGATGAGGAACGCGGCGCTCTTGCCGGTGCCCGTCTGCGCCCTGCCCGTGGAGTCCATTCCGGCGAGCGTCTTCGGCAACAGCTCCGCCTGGATCGGCGTGCAGTACTGGAAGCCGAGGAGGAAGATCGCGTGCATGATCGATTCGGGAAGGTCCATGTCGTGGAAGCGCGTCTTGCCGTCCTGAATGGGCACCTTGTATTCCGACGCATCCCATGCCTCGCTTGCGCGGCGGGCGGCGACGACTTTTCTGACCGGGCCGACGACGTCCGAGGGGTTGCGTTCGGTGGTCTTTGCCGACGGTGTGCGGCGTTCCGTTGTTTTCGGCGCAGAGGGGGCGCGTTCTGTCGTCTTCGCAGTCGACAGCTTGCGTTCCGTTCTCGGTCCGGGTTTTCGGGGAGTTCGTTCTCGGTGCCCGTCTGCCTTCTTCTCGGTGGCGGGAATTGTCGATGCAGCGGGTTCCTTTTGTGTGCCTTTAATTGTTTTACGATACCAACTGCGAAGATCCTTGAATATTTTTTTTATCACGTGCTGTTCCTTACATAAAATGGAAGACGGTCCAAATGGGCGCGCCTCTCATGTGTGTGCGCATCCCTATCCACTTTAATATACACAATCCAAACCTATTATTCACCCCCCGGGACGAGAAATGTGCAGGGACGAGAATTGTGCGGATCACCGTCGGCGCCCTTCTTCGCCTTTTCACATGTCATTTTTTCAGCAGGCCGATCTTCCCGAACGGGATGTCGCGGAAGCCCGTGACGCCCGGAGGAAAATTCTTCTTTACGTTGAAGCGGCGCTCCCCGCGGTCCACGAAGAACGGATCCCCGTCGTAGAATACGTTCCCTTTCAGTTCGGTGCGTATGGACTCCTCCCGGTTCGTAAACGTATGGTAGCCCTCGACATAGTCGATATTGAGATAGTACGGGTCCATGCCCGGCATACCCGGGTTGCGCCTGCGCATGACGAGCGTATCGGCGATCACGTTCCCCTTCACCGTGACCATCGAAAAGTCGAACGCGTTGTAGTCGTACACGTCCATGAAGCGGCCGCCGTACGAGACGTTGTTGCGTATGATGTTGTGTTTGGGCAGCGCGGGATCGTCTTTGTAGAGCGTCAGCAGCTCGGGGTAGCGCGTGCTGAACGGGGGCTGCGAGTACTTCATCGCATCCATTTTTTTAAACAGGTCGGGATACGTGCCGTCGAAGTAGTAACTGCCCCAGCCGATGCCGCGCGCATCGATGTGAATGGACGGCGTGCATTCGACGTAGATGTTGTTCTCGACGATGTTGTCCCTGCCGCCGCCGATGAGCGTGGCGCGCCCGGCCTTGTAGAACACGTTGCCCGTCACGGTGAAGCCGCTCGCCCAGTCGTCCAGGTACACACCCATCACCCCGTGGAGTCCCGCCCCCTGGAGGTGATGAAAATAATTATAGCGGATCACGTTCCCCCTCCAGGTCCAGTCGCGCCCGGTGTGGAGCGCGCCCGCGTCGCCCGTCTCCTGTGTCACGTGATGCACCTCGTTGAATTCGACGATGTGGTCGTTGCCCGACAGATACATCGCCTCGAACGGGGCGTCGTGGATGAGGTTGTGTGCGACGCGGTTGCCGACGCCCGTGAGGTTCACGGCGTACTGTCCCGTGCGGAGCCATCGGCTGAAATGATGGATGTGGTTGTTTTCGGCGAAATTCCCGCCGGGCGTGAGCGACTCACGCACTCCGCCGCCGAGCGTCACGGCGCCGAGCGAGAGTTCGTACATCTCGCAGCCCGTGACCCCGTTTTTCGTTCCCCCCTCCACGACGACGGCACAGTCGCCGAGGTGCGTCAGCTCGCATTCGTTCACGCGCACGTTCGCACCGCCGCGGATCACGATGCCGCGGCCCCTCGATTCGCCGATGGCGAATCCTTCGATGAGAACATTGGTGCAGCTGTCGAGCATGATGAGCGGTTCGGCAAGCACGGATGCGCGCAGTGTGCCGGGCCCGATCGGCTGCGGCGGATAGAGGTATGCTTTTCCCGATGCGCGGTTGATGCACCACTCGCCGGGCCGCGACAGCTCCTCGAGCACGTTGAGGAACCTGTAGCGCTGGTTCTTCGTGTAGCCGTAGTTGTGATGCGGCGTCTGGATCTCGATCTCGCGCGTCTGCGCGTCGATGCGCTTGATCTTCTGGAAGGAATCGCTCCAGTCCCACGTCCAGTATCCCTGCATGAGGATCTCATTGAACGCGGACCATTCGCCCGGACGGTCGATGTCGTACGTGATGCGTCCGTAGTGGCGTCCCACGGGCACGTTGTAAAAGCGCTTCTCGCGCTCGAGCCCCTTGTTGTAGAGCGAATCGCCCGTCTGAGGCACGTCCGCCACATACAGCCACCCCTCCTTTGGATAGCATGCGAGCGGCAGCTCGCGATTGTCGAGGAAGAGCTGCAGCGCCGGACCGCCGCGCGGAAGGATGGCGCCGGCATCAAGGACGCCGTTCGCCTTCAGATCGATTTCGAGGATGGAGTCGCGAAGGTGGGGACGGATGAGGGCGCGCGTTGCCGTGTCGGCCACCGGCGCCAAGGCCCGAAGGACCCGGCTCCCGGTGATTGCAACACGCTCGTCCATATATGGACGCACTGTAACGGACGACAGATGCGCAAGGGTCAGGGTCGAGGTCAATTCGTACGTTCCCGCCCTCACCTCCACGACCGATACCGGCACGGCCTTCCCGCGCGCGGCCGCACGCTTTTGCACTTCAACGATCGGACGCTTCACCCGCCTGTCGCCGGTCGCTTGTTCCGCCGCGGCCGCGCGATGTGCATTCTCCTTCACCGCCTGCACGGCCCGGGAGAGCGTCGCGAACGGTCCGTCCGTTCCCGCCGCGTTCGGTGCCGGGAGCGCGCCCGACCAGGCGTCCCTGCCGTTTTTACCGACGTACAGCATTGTTTGTGATGATACCATGGTTACGAAGATTACGACACCTGCCAGGAGAACTCCGACGAAACGCGATACATTCATCTCTTACTCCGATCATATGAGAGAAAGTGTGTGCCGACACACAACGGCACTCACTTAAGGAGAATCAGGCGCCTGGTGATCATCCGTGCACCAGCCTGAAGTCGATAGAAATACATTCCACTTGGAACATCCACGGCATTCCATTCCCGGGCGTACGTTCCAGCCTGCAATTCCTCCGCGATCAGCGTAGACATATGCCTTCCCATTGCATCGAATATTCTGAGCGACACAAAGGACTTCGTCGGAAGACTGAACGCGAAGGTCGTCGATAGGTTGAAGGGATTGGGAAAATTGTTGATTTGAAAATCAACGGGCACCGCCCCGAACTGCTTCACGGATGTTGTCAATTTGTTGAACGCCCAGGATTCGCTTTCCGGTCCGCTTCCCGCCATGTTCTTAGCCTGCACTCTCCAGGAAAAGGTTTGGTTCGATTGATCCGATGGAACACGTACCGTGATGGCTGTGTCGATCGTTGTATGGACGGACTGCGCCACTCCGGTTAACACCAATTCATACTCGGTTACCAATGGAGTCGATTTGCGCCAGACAAACCGGACGCTATCGGCGCTCACAGTGGTGCCATTCGCGGGCGAGATGAGCGACACTTTATTCGGAGTCTCAACCCGCGTGCTAAAGCTTCGTATTGCCGACCAGGGACTCGTTCCTCCGCCATTGACGGCGTTGACACGCCAGTAGTGCGCAGTGTTCGAGGCCAGTCCGCCGGCCGTGTGGGACGGTTCGGTGAGCCCACTTTGGTTCACGACAGTACTCGTAAAATCCGACGCCGTGGATACCTGCACCTGATACGATGCCGCTCCGGCGGAGGCGCTCCATGTAAGCGAGGGGCTCATCGGTACTCCCGCCGCTCTGTCGGCGGGCGATGCAAGCATCGGCGCGGCAGGCGCGGCCGCGATCGTCGTGAACGTCCGCACCGCGGACCATCCGCTCGTGCCGCCCGCGTTCGTCGCATTCACGCGCCAGTAGTATGTTGTATTATTAACAAGACCGCTTAGGGCATACGTTACCGCCCCGATCCCGCTCTGGTTCACGAGGGTGCTTGAAAAATTCGAGGCCGTCGATACCTGCAGTTGATAGGTCGCCTCTCCGGTGGACGCGTTCCATGTGAGAGACGGATTCGTCGCGACCCCGGTCACGGTGTCGGCGGGCGAGGCGAGCGTCGGTGCGGATGGGACGGCGACGACGGTTCGTGATTCGTATCGTATCGCTGCATCGAATAATTCGTTGACCAGAAGAGGCACAACAAGCGCCGTTGCGGCGGCATTCGGATGACTGTCTGTGCCGCTTGTAGCATACATTAACGGGAGCTTCCCGTTCGCGCCGGCCAATTTGTGAAAAAAGTCGAAAACATAGACATTCTCCGGAAACGTTCCTAACACCGGATCAAGACCGGCCGCCAGCGTATCTTTTGCCCAACGGCAAAATTTGTCGGCATAGAACGCGCGGTCATCCGCCGTATTCACAAGAGGAGCATTTGTCCAGATCACAAAGAAGTTCGACGGATGCTCCTTCATTACCTGGATAATCCTTCGCCAATGCCACTTATAGTTGCATACCGTCTTCAGTGTCGGAGATAACGTATCGGTTGGTAAACCCACACTCTGGATATCAGACGAAGGGTAACAGGATTTGATCATGACGATCTTATGAGCGGCAAGAATCGGAAGAATATTCGCTTCCCCTTCGATTGTGTTGAAGATTCTATGCCATCGTCCCCATTCATTGTCCCACGGAGCCTCGGGCCAACCGCTTTCGGTGAGGGATACCGCGTCGGCACCTGATAGTGCGTGGGAAGTATTGTATGATGCAACCTGCAGTGGGACGCTCGTTGCCGATCCATTCGGCCCCCAGATGCGCGCCCCTGTCGAGTGATGAAGAAACACTCCACTCCTGAATTTTCCCTGCCCGACTCCGACTGACGCAAACAACGCGAGGATCATCAATAAAACCAAGAATGATTTCATCTTCGCCTCCATCGACATTGATTTGACTGTCAATAAAAACGATCCGTTCCGGTAATTGCACCGGATTATAGGTATGGATCGTACGGACAATTTAAATACGAGTCGAGTCGGGAACCACCATGGCGCACTACCAATCACGTTTTCTCAGCACTGCACGCCCTCGGAAACATGCCGGGATCGGCGTTCCGCATCATTCGAGTCGTTTGCCGCGGCTCGGGGCTTAGCGCTGTTTTGTTGCTCAAGGGCGATATTCGAATATTGCGGAACGATCTTCTTTAAAAGGTCATTCGTTTCTTCTGCATTTCCGGCACGAGCGGCAACGATCAAACGGTCGATATCGGCTAGCATTGTCTTCCTTTCCAAATACGAGTTTTCGAAAGCAGCATCACCATTGGCCGGTGTGGCGCGTAACGCGTTTTTATTCTCGCATACGAAGATTTTTTCATGTTTCGAATGGCTCGCTTGTTCGTGGTCATAGAAAAGCTCTTCGTGCATTTTTTCGCCGTCTATCAATCCCGTGAATTTAATATCGACATCATGGCCTTCCTGAAGACCGCTGAGACGGATGAGATCTCGTGCCAGGTCGACGATCTTCACGGGTTCCCCCATATCCAGCACGAATGTCTCGCCGCTATCGCCGAGCGCACCCGCCTGCAGCACAAGGCGCACCGCCTCGGGTATGGTCAGGAAGAAGCGCGTGACATCAGGATGCGTGATCGTGACAGGACCGCCGTCACGTATCTGATTCTTAAAAATTGGGACAACGCTGCCACGACTCCCGAGCACATTGCCAAAGCGCACGATAACGAAGGGACTTTTGTTGCGTGCGGCGGCATCGCCCACCACGAGTTCGGCAACGCGCTTTGTCACACCCATCACACACATCGGGTTTACAGCCTTATCGGAGGAGATCAGGACGAGCTTCTGCACGCCATATGCGGCGGCAAGTTCCACGAGGATCTTTGTACCAAGCACATTGTTTGTCACCGCATCGGAAGTGTTGGCCTCCATCAAACCGACATGCTTGTGTGCGGCCGCGTGGAAAATGATCTGCGGCCTGCATTCTTCGATCACGCGCTCCATGCGCTCACGATCGCGAATATCGGCAATGACAGTCGTAAACTTCACTGCCGACCCTATCGCGACGCCCTGCTTGTTCTTCATCTCGTTATGAATGAGGAAGATGGAATTCTCCCCGTGCCCGAGCATGATGAGTTCTTTCGGCCTAAACCGCGCGATCTGCCGGCACAATTCGCTGCCGATCGATCCCCCGGCCCCCGTCACCATAACACGCGCACCATGGATGAGTTTATCGACATTCTGTTCGTCGATCGTCACGATATCGCGGCGGAGAAGATCTTCGATCTGCACGTCACGCAGCTGTGCCACGGCGGATCCGGAGAGGATCTCGAACACCCCCGGAATTGTCTTGCTCTTCACCTTTAATTCCTTGCATTTGGAAACAATGTCGCGTATCACTTTGCCCGAAACAGTCGGCATCGCGATGATCACTTCATTGATGTTATGCAATTTTACAACTTCGGCAATGTCGGCGATCTGGCCAATCACCTCTATTCCATGGATATACATATGCTGCTTACTGCGATCATCATCCACAAAGCCGACCGGCTCCATACCAATTTGCGGGTTCGACCGCAACTCTTTAACGATCATCGATCCTGATACGCCGGCACCGACAATGAGGATTCGTTTGGAATTGGCGTTTGCCTTGCCCCGTTCATTGAAGACGTAAATGATTCGGATGGCAACCCTGATCCCGCCGACCATGAGTGTCGTCAGGATGCCGTCGATAAAAGGAATCGAGATCGGGAATCCCTTCGGAATAACACCAAGCGGCACGAGCACCGCAAAAAAGGCAGTGATACAGAAAATCCAGGAGGTGAGCGTTGCATAGATGAGTGTGACAGCCTCGTCCACGCTTGCGTATCGCCAATAGCGGCTATAGAATTGAAACATATTAAAAACGACGAGTTTAATGACGAGGAACGACATCGTCATGATCACAAGCGATGGAGTAAATTCTGCGGGAAATGAAATATTTTCAAACCGGAACAAAAATGACACAAGCGGGCTGAGCGAAAAGATCGCTACGTCGACCAGCAACAGATGTCTGTTCCGCATATTGAGAATCGTTGAATAAATTGGGTTGTGCATTCACTTTTCCTATATAAATGAATCTACGCAATACAGAGTGCATTCACGTCACACGAGGCAGCTCACAAGACGGATACCGGAAATTCCATTGAGCCGCCTCGATCGGGCTCCGACGGATAAATGGGCGCCTTCAATAACGGCATTCAAGAACCTTTCGTTCCTCTCTTGGCATCTCTTTACAATGTCAGGGAGTTTGGATCCCACCATGGATCAACCGTCAGACCCTATCTAATTGATTATCGTCTGAGATTTTTTTTTTAATACCACCCATCACCGTGTGTATGAGCAACGCTCTCATTCACCATTCTAATCTCGCGTGGTGACCGTGCAGCGCCCTCTCTTCCGCGGGACCACCCAATATACACAACAACATGGCAAGAGCCGCATACTTATAGACACGAGTAATATACAACACAGTATAAATACAATGCAATGACACACATCACGTCCTGCGAGGCCAGCACCATCCGCCTTGAATACTCCGTTTGTTGTAGAATTTACAAATTGTAGAATATACAATACCATCTCACACCCACCAGTAAAAATCCCAATCAAACCAACCCAATTTCTTTGGCATGTAAATTGTCGTTCATACTATCAACGAAGGCAAAACGAGTCGACTGATACGATGGTTTGCACACCGAGACGCAAACATTACTTGAGAAAAAACAATTTAGATCCATTCTTATCGCTCCACGGAGAAACAAATGAAAAATTTCGCTAAAAGCCTCTTCATCGTTATTTCCCTGTTGACGAGCGTCAATATGATGCACGCTCAATGGACCCCTGCGGATCAGTCAGGAACGAATGCTGTCCTGTCATTTGCGTTCTCCGCTGATGGCACAAAACTCTTTGCCGGCACGTCCGTCGGCATGTTTGTTTCCTCGAACAACGGCGCTAGTTGGACAGCCGTTAATACCGGCCTGACAAATATGCGTGCCAACACGCTTGCCGTCGTTGGCACAAATCTCTTCGCAGGAACTGCAAGTGGTCTCTTTGTGTCGGCCAACAACGGCACAAGTTGGACTGCCGCGAATTCGGGACTGACGAGCACCTATGTGAATACACTGGCTGTTTCCGGAACAAATCTCTTCGCCGGGACGTCGAACGGCCTCTTTTTATCCTCGAACAACGGTGCGAACTGGAATGCCGTGAACTCAGGCCTGACGAGCACATATATCACCGCCCTTGCTGTCTCGGGTTCGAGTATCTTCGCGGGAACGCTTGACGGCGTTTTCCTTTCTACAAACAATGGCTCGAATTGGACTGACGTCAGCACCGGTATCACCAATACCAATATTTATACAATTGCAGTCAACGGAACCAGTGTTTTCGTCGGAACAGACGATGGCGTTTTCGTCTCCAGCAACAATGGCACAAGCTGGACCGCGGCAAACACAGGATTAACGAGTATCGATATCAACTGTCTTTTTCTCAGCGGCATAAACACATTCGTTGGAACGTTTAGCGCCGGCGTTTTCCGTTCTACCAACAACGGCGGAACATGGAGCCCAGTGAACATCGGTATACCGAACGCCCACGTCAATGCCCTTGCAGCCATCGGCAATGACCTTCTCGTTGCGACATCGTTCGCGTCCATCATTCCCGGCGCCGTTGCTAATGGCTCGGCCGTCATGCCTGTCGAACTGACATCATTCACGACAGCAGTCAACACAAATTCAATCGTCCTTAATTGGAAGACAGCCTCCGAAGTAAATAACTATGGATTTGAAATTCAGCGGTCCGCGGCCGACAATCAAATCTCTGCCGGAAGCCCGGCCCACTCCGATATCAGCATAGGGTGGAAAACGATCGGCTTCGTTGAAGGCCACGGAAGTACGAACGCACCCCAGTCGTATCGATTTGTGGACAATTCCGCCTCCGGTAATGTATCCTACCGCCTGAAACAGATCGACCGCGACGGACAGTTCGAATACTCCAAGCAGATTGAAGCTGCGTTATCGGTGCCGACAGTGTTTGCAATGCTCCAAAATTATCCGAACCCTTTCAATCCGTCGACAACGATTTCCTTCACGGTCCCTGCCACTGGACGAGCGATGCTGAAGGTATTCAACGTGATCGGCCAGGAAGTGGCGGTATTATTCGATGGCGAAGCAACGGCCGGACAATTTAACCAGGTGCAGTTCAACGCGTCGGGACTGTCGTCGGGCGTCTATTTTTCACGCCTTGAATACGAT
>JAVBYH010000028.1 GCA_030824175.1 Bacteroidota bacterium
ACCACACGAACACGTCCTCCTTCGGATCGAGCGCGGAGAGGTCGATCTTCTGCGACGGCAGCGGCGACGGAGGCGTCTGCCTGTCGCTCCTGTTGAAGAGGAAATCCTTGAGCACGCCGGAATACGTGACGCCCTCCTTCATCATGGGCGTCGGCTGCTCGTTTTGAAACACTCCGTCCCTGTAATTCGGCGACCGTTCAATCCGCGCCAGACGCTCCCCGGACGGTTCCTTCCCGAACCGGGACTGGCTCATGAATACACCACCCGCCGCGGCGAACGCCGCTATCACAATAATCATCGTCATCAGTATGATCCCAATTTTTCTCTTCATGGCCTATGGTTTTATTTCCGTTTCTCTCGGGCCGCATCCGCAGTAGCGGTGCAATCCGTTCCTGAATTTTTCACGTTCTTCGGGCGTCATCGACGCATATTTTTCCTCGGCTCGGCGCGACCATTTGTCGTGATGCCAGGCGCGCCCCGAATGCCCCGCCCCGCGGAACAGGATGTGCGAGAGCACGAGGAGTCCGACACCCTGCCAGAACGTGATCTCCGGCCCATGGAACAGTTCGGGAATCAGTGCATTCCACAACACCATCACGAGGCTTCCTATCGCAACCGAAGCAATTGCAACCACCGTCACGATCTTTACAGCCTTCAACGCCCATTTGCCTGTCATTTGTTCCTCCAAATAGCTGAAACCCCTTCGGGGTAAAAAAAGAGCTCTAATTATTCGTTGATAAGTTCATCGTAGACTTCCTGCAGTCTCTCGCGCAGGAAGAGCACCGCGTAGCGTTTCCGCGACAGCAGCGTGTTCATGTTCTCTCCCGTCATCTCCGCGATCTCCTTGAAACTCCTGCCTTCTATCTCGTGGAGCACGAAGACGCGGCGCTGTTCCTCCGGAAGCTCGGCGAGCGCCTCGGCGAGTTCACTCCATACGAGCGAACGCACATACGCTTCATCGGGACCGTGCGCGGGATCGAAAAGATGGTCCTCGGGATTCATCGGTAGTCCTGTGTCGCGGTCCGTCGGCACCTGGCCTGTGTACTTGCGCTTCCTGTACCAGTCGATGATGCGGTTGCGCGCAACGGCGAACAGCCACGAGGACAATTGTTCTATCGGCTCGGTGATGCTGTATGTCGAGACGAGCTGATAGAAGACATCCTGAAGGATGTCTTCGGCATCCTCCTCCGTGCGCACGCGCATGCGGATGAAATCGAACAGCCGCTTCCTCTGGCTGCGGACGGCCGCGTCTGTCGTTTCGTTGCGTGTATTCGGTATCAGTGGAGCGACAGCCAAAGAGTGTCCCCTTTATATCTGTAGACGGAGGAGGCGGATGAATATTGTATGGATCGAAGAAAATAATTGCGGCGGATGGATATCGATTAATATCTCCAGCTCGAGAGGTCGGCCCCCGCGGGAGCGGTCTTCAGGATCCGATCGATTGCGCGCGGGATGAACATCTGATGGTAGCGAAGGCGTGAAATGGAGATCGGCCGCGTATCGTCACCGTTCCAGCAGTGACCCGCGCGCGCCTCGTATTTCACTTCGCCGCCGTAGAACGGATCGCGCGTCGCCTGCAGGAACTCGTCCATAAGGTGCACGGAATTGTTGAGATAATAATCGTCTCCCTCGCCGCAATAGAAGTGAAGCTTTCCTTCCAGCTTCGGACCGAGCATGGTCCAGTCGCGCTGCAGGATGTGGCGCAGGTCAAAATGCTCCTTCCAATACAGTGCCACATCTCGGTCGATCGCACCCGTCATCTTGTCCCATATCGGCTTCGGATACCCGTCGATGCCGGCGGGACCGTAGACAGCCTGCCAGCCGTCCAATTGCTCACCCGACCGGCTCCTCGTGCCGAGCGCCAGTTCCATATGGTTGGCCTCTTCGAGCGTCGCGACGATCTCTCCGTGCTGGTTTCGGGTAGCCGGACGCGGCGTCCGCTTCCATTTACTGTCCGCGTAATAGGCATTCTCATGCTCATAGATGTTCACCGTGCCGTATGCCCTGAAGTCCAGGGGATCGGGGCAAGCGGCATAGCATCCGTTGAAATCGTCCGGATAGAATATCTGCACGGCTGCCGCCTCCCAACCACCGGTCGAACCGCCGTACATGAAGCGCGACCAGCCCGTGCCGAGGCATCTGAATTTTTTCTCGATGAACGGGATGAGCTCGTACATGATCGCATCGCCGTACGGTCCGAGATTCGCCGAGTTCACGGCATAGGAGTCGTCGTAGAACGGATTGGCGTGCTGCAGCTGGACGGCGACAACGCGTGGAAATGCCGGCGACACCCAGTCCTTGTAGAGTTCGTGCGCGTATGCGGCCTCGATCTTGTTGTAGTCGTGGATCTTGAAGCGGCGGCTGTACTCCCCCTTCATCGCGGCTGTGTCGGGCATCGTGTCGCTGAACCCTTCGAACGTTTGCGGGAAGTGGCCGTGCTCCACCATGAGCGGATAGCGGGCGTCCGGGTGCGTATCCCATCCCTCGGGCAGCAGCACATTGGCGCCGAGAAACATCGGCCGCCCCCAGAACTTTGTCAGCCGTTCGCTTTGAATCTTCACATGCCTGATGTAATTCGTGTCCTTCGGCGCATCGATGGGCGGGATCACATTGTCCAGAAGAATGCCGACCGTTTCATCCT
>JAVBYH010000092.1 GCA_030824175.1 Bacteroidota bacterium
ACGAGGAGGCGACGTTCGACGAGATCGGCTGCGTCCTCGGCCTCTCCGGTGCGCGGGTCAATCAGCTTTACAGTGAAGCACTGCAAGAAGTGTCGCAAAAATTTGACATAGGGGAGCCGGCACGTGTCGCTGCAATATAAAATTGAACAGATAAAGAACACCGTCGAATCGGAGATCCAATTGCCGGCCCTTCCCGCCGTTGCGATGGAAGTGGTGGACCTTATCGACAATCCCAGGACGAGCGCGTCGAAGCTTGGGAAGGTGATCAGCACGGACCAGGCGCTGACCGCAAAGGTGCTCCGGATCGCGAATTCTCCGTTCTACGGATTCCCGCGAAGGATTGCGACGATCGATTTCGCGATCATCGTCCTCGGGTTCGATGCGGTGAAGGAGGTGGTCATCAGCCTCTCGCTCATGAGCGCCCTCCAACGCAGGAGCGATGAGTATTTCGACACGACAAAATTCTGGGACCACTCGATCACCTGCGGCGTCGCGGCGCGGCGCCTTGCGCGCGACCTCGGGTACCGCGTGAGCGGCGAGGCATTCGTGGGCGGACTGCTCCACGATATCGGGATGCCCATTTTTCACCGGTACTTCAACCAGGATTTCAGGGAAGTGATACGCCTCCAGCGCGAGACGGGTATCTCGTTCTACGAAGCCGAGAAGACCGTCATCGGCGTGACGCATCAGGAGATCGGCGGATGGCTCGCCGAACGCTGGAATCTTCCGCCGCAGCTGACCGACGTGATCTTCAATCACCACCGGCCGAATCAGGCCGATGTGAACAAGGAACTCGTGGCGCTCATTCATCTCTCGGACGTCATGTGCCAGAAGATGAACCTTGGCACGAGTATGTTCGACTACGGGGTCGAGTTCGACGTGAACGCGCTGCAGACGCTCCGCTTCCACGATGCGTCGTACGTGGATACGCTCGTTGAAAAATACAAATCCATTTTCGAGGACGATCTCGAAAAGACACATAACTTTAGCGACTGACGATGATCCGGCAATTGGGACAGACATACGTGTCGCCGGAATTGGCATCGGGCGATGTGGCACAGGACGACGATTCGCAGGCCGCGTACGTGCGGATGCTCGAGGAGCGGGTTGCACTGCTCGAGCAGGAACTGGAACGCTCGAGCCGCAACACCGACGAGATGAAGGCCAGCATCGACGAGATGATCGCGATGCAGCAGATCTCCGAAGTCGTCAGCACAACGGTCGATCCGGAAAAGATCGCCGAAACGCTCCGCAGTCTCTCGATGCAGGTCGCGCCGAGCACGGAATGCAATATTTTCCTCTACAACAAGGAGCGGAACAAACTCTCGCCGTTCATCCAGTCGTCCCAGATGCAGTTCGACGATGTCGTCAACCAGCAGCTCGAAGAGGGCATCCTGGATTGGGTGATCGCGGAAAAGAAGCCGGTCATCATTCCCGATCTGGGCGCGTACGGCGCGATGCATTTTGTGATCGTGCCGCTCATCGTGCGCAACGAGGGCATCGGCGTGTTCATCCTTCATACATCGAAAAGTCAGGAAGAATTCACGAATCACGACCTCCAGCTCCTGGCGATCCTCGCCAACAGCGCGGCCGTCGGCGTCGAGAACTGGCGCACGTTCGATGAATTGAACCATGCGCAGGAGGACATCAAGACGAGTCAGGCGCAGATGCTCCAGTCGTCGAAGCTTGCGGCCGTCGGAGAAATGGCCGGCGCCGTGATCCACGAGATCAAGAATCCCGTGCAGATCCTGCTCGGGCAGATGGAACTCTACAAGCGGGGCATTCAGCCGGAGAACTGGCTCGAGACGATGTCCCAGCAGATCGACAGGCTCGTGAAGATCACGCGCCGGCTGCTCGACTTCTCGCGTTCGGTGCCCGACGAATTCCCGCTCGAACTCGTGCAGATCAACGGCGCGCTCAAGGAGGTCACCGAGCTTGTGCGGCATCAGTTCAAGACGGGAAAGATCGAGCTCGTCGTCGAACTCGGAGAGAATGTGCCGCAGATCTTCGGCAACACGCTGTATCTGCAGCAGGTCTTCCTGAACCTCATCATGAACGCACGCGATGCGATGCCGAACGGCGGCCGTCTCCTCATTCACACGGAATACATCAACGGCTTCGTGCGTCTCCACTTCAGCGACACGGGTGAGGGCATCGAGGCGGAAAATCTCGCGAAAGTGTTCCAGGCCTTCTTCACAACGAAGGAAAAAGGAAAGGGGACCGGACTCGGATTATCGGTCGCCCATCGCATCGTCAAACAGCACGAGGGATCGATCACCGTCGAAAGCCAGATCGGCATCGGAACGACATTCTCGATCGCCATTCCCGTCAGGAGGACCGTATGAGAACGACTCTGACCATCGTCGCGGCCATCCTCCTTCTTGCATCGGGTGTGGGCGCTCAGGGTATGCAGACGCAGGCCGACTCGGCGGCAGCCGGGCGGCAGCCGCTCCGCATGCAGGGTCGCCGCGCACCGGCCGTGCAGCCGGATCAGAAAGCATCCGTCCGTCCCCAGGGCGCCCTGAAGAAACATCCTGTCCCGTCGATTATCCAATCCGAATTGGACCGCTCGCGTGCGGAAGAGAAGCAGCACGCCGCGG
>JAVBYH010000027.1 GCA_030824175.1 Bacteroidota bacterium
TGCCAATAATGGGACGCTCGCTCTGCCCAGCGGCATCTACTTCTATCGCCTGAATACGGGATCCTTTGTTTCGACAAGGAAATTAACGCTAATGAAATAGGATGTCGCATCGCGCACACGGAGCAAACCATGAAAAAGATACAGTATGCACGCCGATCGGCCGTCGGCGCCTTTATCCTCGCGGTCCTGATCTGCCCGCCTGCGTTTTCGCAGGTCGATCTGAAACTCGGCGGCGGCCTGGGCCTCGTTGTTCCCGCCGGGGATTTCGGCGGATCGACAAGTGACTATTATAATGGAACGCAGTACGGACTCGGTAACGGAGTGAACATTCAAGGCAAGGCGAAGGTCGGCCTTGCCTCGTTGAACCTCGTCGGCGAGATCGATTATGCGTCGATGAGCAACAGCGGAGCATCCGAGCCGGGGCTCGGAACGGTGGAGGTGTCGCAGACCATCGTATCGCTGAAGGCGGGGCCCGAATTCCATCTCGGCCTTCCGTTGGTGCCGGTCTCACCCTATATCGGCGCCAACATCTCGGTGAACAGATTCAGCGGGGAGACGACGTTTCAGGGAGTGTCGAAGATTCCGAGCGGGACGTACAGCATGAAGGATGCGACAAGGATCGGCATCGGATTCACCGCCGGCACCGAAGTGAGCATCGGTCCGCTCATGTCGCTCGACGTC
Source organism: Bacteroidota bacterium (assembly GCA_030824175.1). Classification (GTDB taxonomy): domain Bacteria; phylum Bacteroidota; class Ignavibacteria; order UBA10030; family UBA8401; genus CAISDA01. Next base: position 682 of record JAVBYH010000027.1, read on the forward strand.
AATCTGTCGTACAACCTGATGAATCTCTCGGGCAAGGAATGGGAAGACGTGGATCCGGGAAAGAACGAACGCATCGACTCGTATCGCGCCTTGAACGATTCGGACGATCCGCTCTACGTGTCGGGAGACGACAAGCACTTCGCCGCCGACACACGGAGCATCCATACGATCCTCTTCACCGTCAGTGTATTGTTCGGCATCTGATGCCGGCGGCGGGACGTGATTATTGTTTCATTTAATTTACACCATACAAACAACGAAAGAACACAGTCATGAAACACTTTTACTTTGCATATATCGCCCTGAGCCTCCTGCTGCCCGCGGGCATCATCACCGCACAGGATCACAAATTCGGGCTCGGCGTCATCGTCGGAGAGCCGACAGGCATCAGTGCCAAGTTGTGGACGTCGAGCCGTAACGCATTCGATTTCGGCCTCGGCTGGTCGAATGGCGGAGACAGGCTCGGCAAGTATGACGGATACTACGACGGCGGGAGCCGCGTGCATTTCCACATGGATTATCTCTGGCATTCGTTCGATGCGATCCGCTCGACCGAACGGTTTCCGCTGTATTACGGCATCGGCGGCCGCATCAATTCGGGCGCGGGGTACCACGACTCGTTCGCCGTGCGCGGAGTATTCGGCATCGCCTGGCTCCCGCGCAATACGCCGATCGATGTGTTTCTCGAACTGGCGCCCTCGCTCCAGCTGACCTCGTCTACGGGGTTCGGCATCGACGCGGGCTTCGGAGCACGATTTTATTTTTAACGATCGATTCACGCGGTATTCATCAACGGTACTTCACCAATAAGGGACATCATCATGAAACATATTCTCCTCTCTGCACTCATCATCGCGGTCGTCGGCGTGTCCTACCGCGCCCAGGCCCAGGTCCAGCCGGTGCCGAAACCGGCGTCTGCACAATCCGAATTCCGCTCACCCGAGCTCGCCTGGGGCTTCTCGGCCGGCGGCGCACACGGAGATAATTTCAACAACGACAGCTGGGGCATTCAGGCTCGCGGATTCCTGCAGTATGAACTCTCGTCATTGTTCATCGCGCAGTTCGGTCTGTCCTATGCCGAGCTCGAGGCGGACAAACGCTATTTTGCAAAAACCGGCATGGCCGATCTTCGGTTGCTCTTCTCTCCCTTTTCACTGAAGAACCTGAACCCGTACGTCTACGCGGGCATCGGTGCTTCAAAACAAATGAACGTCAGCAACTCGGATTTCCTGCCGGTCGTGCCCATCGGCGCCGGCATCCAGACACGGATCTCGAAAGGCATCCTGCTGGCGGTGAGCGGCGGTTATAATCTATCGCTTTCCGACGATCTCGACGGCATCAAGCGAACGAACACCGACCTCAATGCGCTGACGAACGACAAGCATGACGGTTATTACGGGTTCTCGATCGGACTCGCGTTCTCGCTCGCCGGCGGATACGACGAGGAAGCGGAACTGAGGGCAAAAGCGCTTGCCGAGGCGGAAGCACGACGCATGGAAGCGGAAGCAGCCGCACGGCATCAGAAAGAACTCTCGGACGCCGAAGCACGTCGTGTGAAGGGCCTGGCCGATGCAGAGGCGCTGCGACAGAAAAACCTTGCGGATGCCGAAGCGCTGCGCCTCAAGGGTTTGGCGGAAGCGGAAGCACGACGGTTGGCGGAACAGAAGATTCCCGCGAAAGAGACCGTCATCGTACTTGAAAAAGGCAAGACTGTCGTCCTCAAGGGCATCAACTTCGAATTCGGGAAGGCGGCATTGACGGACGATTCGGCGCCAGTACTCAATCAAGCGCATGCAGCGCTCATGGCGAATCCGGATGTGAAGATCGTCATCACCGGACATACCGATAATGTCGGAAGTGCAAAATACAATCAGACGCTCTCGCTGAAGCGCGCACAATCGGTGCGCAACTGGC
>JAVBYH010000113.1 GCA_030824175.1 Bacteroidota bacterium
CTCCGACGGCAGGAGGTCTTTTGTACCTTTGATCGATTTTAATATCACGGAAAATACTCAATGGTGGGGGAGACAGCGGTGAAGAAATGAAGACGATCCTTCGCCGCTCAGTTGTCTAAACACGCCGCTTCTTCTGTCCGGAAAATTTCCATCACTTCCTTCGACGCGGACGCCTCCAGTAATTTTTTTCTGAATTCCTCTTTGTTCATCAGACGCGAGATCCTGCTCAACAGCTTGATGTGCGGCCCGACCATGTTGCCCTTCCCGATGAGCAGGAAGATTAAGCGCACGGGCTGCTCGTCGAGCGCCTCGTAGTTGATGGGCTTTTTCGTCACTGCAAAGGCCGCCACGATATCGGACACGGCATCGGTCTTGCCATGGGGGATCGCAAAACCGTTCCCGACGCCCGTGGACATGATCTTTTCACGCTCGAAGATCGCTTCCCTGACTTTTTCCTTGTCGAGCACCTTCGGCGAGACCGCAACCAGATCGATCAATGAGTTGATTACGTCCGATTTCGAGTCACCCTCCATGTTCGTGAGAATGCGCGTTTCGTCGAGGATATCGCTGATTTTCATGACTGCTCGCTTTCCAGTGAATAAAAATGAGTAGCTCAAATATACTGTTTTACCGTTGTAATGTAAAGAGCGAATCGTAACCGGTTACTTCGGACTGTAAATAGCCGGCTCATTCCTCTTCCAACACCGGCACCACGGGCTGCCTGCGCTCGAGATCGAAGAGCGTTTTCCGCTTCAGATCGGCCACACCGAGCTGATACTCGATGAGCGCGTTCAAGCTGTTCAATTTGGTCGTCGTGAGCCGCTGCTGGGCCTGCGCCAGGTCGTTGCGGCTGATGGTGCCGGTGCGGAAGCGGTCGATCGAGATGTCGTACCCCTTCTGCGCCACGGCCACGTTCTTCTGGAGCACGCGGATGCGCGATTCCGCCGCGTTGATCCGCCCGAGCAGGTCCAAGATCTCCTGGCGTACCTGCGCCTCCACATACTCTTTCGTCGACAACGCGTTCTCGAACTGCACCTCAGCCGCCTGCACCTCGTGCGAATGCGCCCCCCAGTCGAACACGGGCATCGACACGCTTAATGCGGCGCTGCGCGTCCGGCCGTAATTGTCGAGCAGGTCGTTCGGATCCGTCGCGCTCTTGTTGTATCCGTACGTCGCAGACACGTCGATCCGAAATTCGCTCCGCGCCTTCGCCGCGTCGATGTCGAGCGTCCGCTGCTGTATCGATCGCGCCGCCGACATCACCTCCGCGCGATGCGCAAGCGCGCTTTCGATCACCAGCTGGCTGTCGATCTGCACCGGCGTGTATGTCACCTCTGCCGTCAGATGCACCGGCTCGGTCGACGGCATCCCCATGTACAGGCGCAGCGCGTTCTTCGTCCGCTCCACGTCGCGCGACGCGTTCAACAGGTCGTTCTGGCTGCCCGCCAGGTCGACCTCCGACTGCAGCGCCTCGACCTCGGGGATGAGTCCGAATTCGAACTTGCGTTTCGCCGTCTGATACGATTCCTCGTTCTGCCGCACCTGCTCACGCACAATATCGAAGCGCTGCGCCGCCTGATACGCCGAATAAAAACTCTCCGTCACGTTGTACACGATGTCCAACTGGTTCTTTGCGTAATCGGCCCGCGCCTGCTCGAAGGCGAGCGCGTTCCGCTCGTCGCCGAGTCGCAGCGTGTTCGTCGTGAACAAGGGCTGCCGGAACTCGATGAGGAAATTGTTGAAGTAATCCTTCCCCGATTTCGACGAGGCCGACCCCGTGGTCTGGTCGCGCCCGAACACGTAGTCGCTCACGGTGAGTGTGCCGCCGGTGAAAAGGATCGGCTGGTTGATCGTGACGGCGCCCTGCACGCGCGTCGTCGTCAGCTGGAAATATTTGTACTGCTGCGCCACGGGATCGAACTGGTTCGAGAGCGATTGCGCATAGTTCGGGAGGTCGAGCGAGAGCGAAACAGACGTGCGCAGCCTGCGGCGCGCCGCCTCGTACGTGTTCTTCGACGCGCGGTACTGCGCCGACGCGTTCTGCACGGCGTAGCCGTTCTTGAGGGACCGGGCGATACATTGATCGAGCGTGAGCACGGATTCTCCGTGCGCGCCGGATGCAGGAACGATGAAAAGCAGCAGCAGCGAAATGAGTGTTCGATTCATTGTGGCCAGGCGAGCAGTGTGTGTGAATGAGTTGTCGTTTATTCGTACCGGAGCGACTCGATCGGATTCTGGTACGCCGCCTTGCGGGCGGGGTAATAGCCGAATGCGATGCCGACAAGCGCGGACACGGTGAAGGAGATGAGCACGGCGGGCACCGACACCACCGTCTTCCATTCGGCGTAGAGCGTGATGCCCACGGTGAGCAGGTACCCGAGCACGATGCCGATGATGCCGCCCACGACGCTCAGAAAGACCGCCTCGAAGAGGAACTGCCCGAGCACGTCGGCGCGCGTGGCACCGATGGCGCGCCGTATGCCGATCTCCTTCGTGCGCTCCATCACCGATGCGAGCATGATGTTCATGATCCCGATCCCTCCGACAAGAAGCGAGATGCTCGCGATCGCCCCCATGA
>JAVBYH010000388.1 GCA_030824175.1 Bacteroidota bacterium
CCCGTCTCGGTGTCGCGCACGCCGCGCGGCGGCATCGTGCTGCCGAAGAACATCGTCGAGGTGCGTCCCGAGCCGAAGGTGCCCGGATTCGTTCCCGCATCCGCGAGCACGCTGACGAAAGTCTCCGGACCCGGCACGGGCACGGCGCTGATCGAGATCGTCAATTCGAACCAGGTCCCCGACCACCGGACGATGTTCCTGAAGTTTTCGTCGGATCTTCCCGAGAACATCCATGCGGATTCGTACTCGCTCATCGACAGCGCCACGGGCGCCGTCTACATCGAACGGGGCACGGATTTCGCTGGCGCAGGCACGGGCGAGGTCGGCGCCGGCCTGAAGCCCGTCGTCTCCACGCCGCTCGTGCCGTCGTTCAACGCGGACACGACGGTGTCGCGGTTTGTCGCGAAACAATCCGCGACGAACATCCGGCTGAAGCTGACGTTCAATCCGGGATTGAACGTCAACAAGCGGCACTTCGGATATCCCGAGAACATGATCGTGGGTTTCAGCAGCACCGTCATCGATACGTCCGTCGATTACGATTTCTCCCATCCCGCGCTGCCGTGCAAGTTCATCGTGCATACGATAAACGGCATGAATGTGCAACGATTGAACTTTGTGTTCAACGACGACAACAAGGACGGCACGCTCAGCTCGGTGAAGGACTATATCGACATCGTCGACACGACGACGAACATCTACGGCCTCAACAATCTCACGTGGCGCATACAGCTCGACACAGCCGGGCAGTATCAGCGCGGCGCGATCGTGCCGCCTGCCTTCGGCGACACGTACTTCCTGGGCGTGACGATACCGTACAGCGCGGGCGACGTGTATTCGTTCCGCACGACGGCGCAGCGCATCGACCCGTCGAAGGCGAAAACTGATTTTGCGCAGGAGCCGTATGTCGTGCCGAATCCGTATGTGGGCGCGGCGAGTTTCGAACCGGAACGCTTCGCGATCGCCGGCCGCGGCGAGCGCCGCATGGAATTCCGCGGCATTCCCGCCGAATGCACAATTCGTATTTTCACGGTGAAGGGCGACCTCGTGCAGACGCTCTATCACAACGGCTCCAACGACAGCTTCGTGGCGTGGAACCTGAGGACGAAGGACAATCTCGATGTGGCTCCCGGCCTCTATATCTTCCACGTCGACGGCCGTGAAGCCGGAACCCATTATGGCAAGTTTGCAATTATCAAGTAGGCGGACACACACATGACAACATCCATTCGGCGAATATTCGCACTCATGACGGCGGCGGCAGTGCTCGCACCCGGCCTCGTCTCGCAGACGAAGACCGGAACGACGGTGGGGCAATTCTTACTCATCGAACCAAGCGCGCGCATCACGGCCATGGGCAACGCGGGAGTCACGGTCTTCGACGAGGCCTCGTCCGCGTTCTACAATCCCGCGGCGCTCGGCCACACGCAGGTGTCCGACGCTCAGTTCACGCACAGCGCATGGTTGGCGGACATCTCGTACAATTACGCGATCGCCGCCGTGAGGATCACGCAGTCGAGTTCGCTCGCAGTGTCCGTGACCTCGCTGAACTCCGGCGAGATCGCCGTGCGCACGGTGGAGCAGCCCCTCGGTACCGGCGAGCGATATACCGTGTCCAATACGGCGATCGGCATCGGCTACGGTCAGCGCATCACGGACCGGTTCTCGGCGGGATTCTTCGTGAGCTACATTCAGGAGACGATCTGGCACAGCAGCCTCTCGGCGTTCGGCGTGAATTTCGGGACGCTCTACCAGATCACCGAGGACGGCATGCAGCTTGGCGCGAGCATCTCGAACTTCGGCACGAAGGCGCAGTACGACGGCCGCGATCTGAGGGTGCGCTACGATTTCGATCCCACGCGGTACGGCGACAACAGCAGCCTTCCGTCCGCGCTCCTCACCGATTCGTATTCGCTGCCTGTCGTGTTCCGGGTCGGCTTCGGCATCCCCATCGCGATCAACGCCGACAATGCGGTGCGCCTCGCGATCGACGCGTTCCACCCGAGCGACAATTCCGAGAGCATCAGCCTTGGCGCCGAGTACGTCTTCATGAAGACGTTCGCGCTCCGCGCCGGCTACCAGCATCTCTTCGCGACGGATCCGGAACTCGGACTCACGCTCGGGGGGGGCGTGAATTACGAGGTGACGCCGTACAACATACGCGTCGATTACGCCTGGGCCGACCACAAGCACCTCGGCGACATGCAGCGCATCACCGTCGGCGTTTCCTTCTAAAAATTACACAGTATATTATTCTATCTATGGAGCATTTCAGTGAAACAGTTTAAGACAAAATACGGCTCGTTCTCGAGCGACGGCACGGAATATATCATCTCGACGCCCCGCACGCCGCGGCCGTGGACGAACATCCTCACCAACGGCGACTACGGCGCCATCGTGTCGCAGACCGGCAGCGGCTACAGCTGGCGTTCGAACGCGCAGCTCAACCGCATCTCGCGCTGGGAACAGGACCTCATTAAAGACGAATGGGGAAAGTACATCTACGTGCGCGACAACGACTCGAAGAAGTTCTGGTCGGCCGGATGGAAGCCCGTGTGCGCGGAGCCGGACCGCTACGAGTGCCGCCACGGCATCGGCTATACGGCGATCTCGAGCCTCAACAACGGCATCGAATCGGAGCTCCTCATGTTCATTCCGAACGGCGTCCCGCTCGAGGTCATCACAGTAAAGCTCGTCAACACGACAAAGAAGGCGCGCAGCCTCTCGCTCTTCTCGTACCTCGAATGGAACCTCGGCGCCGCGCCGGACTGGCACCGCGAGTTCCACAAATGCTTCATCAATACGAAGTACGACACGGCTATGAACGCCGTCGTCGCCACGAAGCGTCTCTGGGAAGTGCCGTCGGAAGACGGCCACTGGAACAGGAACTGGGAATATACGGCATTTCATGCGTGCAGCGTGAAGCCGTCGTCGTTCGACGCGGACAAGGAATCGTTCATGGGCATGTACGGCTCGCTGCGCGCGCCCGAGAGCGTCGTCACGGGCACGCTGAAGAAAAAATCCGGCAACGCGCTCGATGCGATCGCGAGCCTGAAGATCAATGTGACGCTCAAGCCGAAAGAGGAAAAGGAGATCGTGTTCCTCATCGGCGCCACGGAGCAGAGTGGTGAGATCGCGGAGCTCGTGAAGCGATTCCAATCGGTGAAGGAAGTGCACCGCGCGTTCGGCGAGATGCGGCAGAAGTGGGACGCGCTCCTCTCGACCGTGCGGGTGGACACGCCTGTGGATTCGATGAACCTCATGCTCAACACGTACCTCAAGTATCAGGCGATCGCGGGACGCCTGTGGGGACGCACCGGATACTATCAGACCGGCGGCGCCTTCGGCTTCCGCGACCAGCTGCAGGACAGCCAGATCTTCCTGCCCATCGACGCGGAGCAGACGAAGAAGCAGATACTGCTCCACGCGAAACATCAGTTCGCCGACGGCACCGTCTACCACTGGTGGCACCCCCTGTCCGAGATGGGACTCCCGACGAAAATGACGGACGATCTGCTCTGGCTTCCGTTCGTGGTTCATGAGTATATTGTGGAGACGGACGACCTGGCGCTGCTCGACTGCGCCGAACCGTTCCTCGACAATGCGCAGCCCGCTTCGCTCTACAGCCATTGCACGCGCGCGATCGACATGGTGCTGTCGCGCTTCAGCGAGCGCGGCCTCCCCTTGATCGGCGCGGGCGACTGGAACGACGGGTTGAGCGCCGTGGGTCTCCAGTGGAAGGGCGAGTCCGTGTGGCTCGGCCAGTTCCTGCATCGCATTCTAAAAGAGTTTGCGTATCTTGCAGACAGATATGGGGACGGGGTGACGGCGGCACGGTACCGCGCGCGCGCAGCGGAGCTGAAGCAGGCGATCAATATCCATGGATGGGACGGGGAGTACTATTTCGGCGCCACGAAGGACAGCGGCGAAAAGCTGGGCAGCGCCGCGTGCACCGAGGGACGTTTCTGGCTGAACACGCAAACGTGGTCCGTTCTCGCCGATGTCGCGGATGGTGCGCGCGCCTCTCAGGTGATGGATGTTGTCGAAAAAAATCTCGAATTTAAGAATGGGCCGGTCCTCGTCCATCCGGCGTATTCAACGCCCGACACGAAGATCGGCTACCTCACGCGGTACAGTCCCGGCATGCGCGAGAACGGCGGCGTCTATACGCACGCGGCCACCTGGGCGATCATGGCCGAGGCGAAGCTCGGGCGCGCCGATGCGGCGTTCAGGATGTTCTGCGAGTTGAATCCGATCGTGAATGGCGCGAAGCCGGACGAATACCTGGCGGAGCCGTACGTAACGCCTGGCAACATCGACGGTCCGAACTCGCCGTTCTACGGACGCGGGGGGTGGACGTGGTACACCGGGTCCGCCGCATGGCTCTTCAAGGCCGGGCTCGAATGGATACTCGGCGTGCGCGCTTCGCAGCACGGACTCGTGGTGCAACCGTGCATCCCGGCGACATGGAAGAAATATTCCGTCGTCCGTACGTTCCGCGGCGTGACGTACACGATCCGCGTGACGAATCCGGACGGCGTCTCGGGCGGCATCGCCTCCGCGTGTGTGGATGGGACGCCGGTCGCGCTCGATGCGAAGACACCGGGCGCCGTCGTGCTGCCGCTCTTCGCAGCGTGCTCGACGCACAGCGTCGACATCGTCCTCGGTTGATCCGTTGTTTTTTGTAGGGCGAAATGATATTTCGCCCCGTTATTTTTTCCCTTTTTGTAGGGCGAGATTTATCTCGCCCAGATTTACCTATTCACTGAAAGATCGCATGAAATTATTGTTCGCAGCACTAGCGTCGCTGTTCGTGATAACATTCTCCGCTTCCGCGCAGACGAAGCCCGATCTCCTCATCTTCGACGAGGGGGACAACGCGGCATACCACGACGCGTCGTGGGGCAACGCCACGGGTGCGAGCACACTGGCGAGAGGCGGCGGAGGCGACAAGCTCATCGTGGACGCGTCGCAGCACTACACCGGCAGCAGGAGCGGCAAACTCGAATGGCAGTCCGCCGCCGGCGGTGACTGGAACATGTTCATCGCGAGCGCCGGATGGGCCGCGCTCAATGCGGTCGGGTACGACAGCCTCGTATTCTACCTGAACTCGCGCGGCGCGATCGGCGGTCCGCACCTGCCCACGATCGGACTCGAAACAAGCGCGAACACGAAATCGTCGTTCCTGCCTCTGGCCTCGTTTCTTTCCTCGGGCACGGATGCCGACACGACGACGTGGCAGCGCGTCGCGATCCCGCTCGCGGTGTTCACGGGATTCGATCTCTCGATCCTGAAGGACGTCAACTTCCACCAGAACGCCGCGGACAATGCGCTCCACACGATGTGGATCGACAACATCCGGATGATCGTGAAGGGAAGCACTCCCGACACGACGAAGCCCGCCGCTCCGCAGAAGCTCGTGACCCGTTCGGGCGACAGAAGCGTAACGCTCCACTGGAACCTGAACGCGGACAAGAGCACCGTCGGCTACGTCGTCTATCGTGCCACGAGCGTGAGCGGCCCGTACGCTCCTGTGTCCGCATCCGCACTGACGATCGCGAGCTTCGCAGACGTATCGGTATCGAACAACCAGACGTATTATTATTTTGTGAAAGCCCGCAATGCGAGCCAGACCGAAAGCGCGTCGACCGATACGATCCCGGTAACGCCGCGCGTGTTCGCAAGCGACGACGCATTCCTCGACTACGTCCAGCAGACGTCCTTCGACTATTTCTGGTACGAGGCGAATCCGAAGAACGGACTCATCAAGGACCGGAGCACGCAGAACTCCTCGTGCAGCATCGCCGCGGTCGGTTTCGGCCTCACTGCGATCGGCATCGGCGTGGACCGCGGATGGATCACGCGCGCCGAGGGCCGCGACCGGACGCTCGTGACGTTGACCACATTCTGGAAGGGCGACCAGAGCGTGCTCGCCACGGGCATGACGGGCTACAAGGGATGGTTCTATCATTTCCTCGACATGAACACCGGCGCTCGCGCCGGCTCCACGGAGCTCTCCTCCATCGATACGGGACTCCTCCTTGCGGGGATCGTGTATTCGAAGCAATACTTCACCGGATCGGACTCCGCGGAAACCGCGATACGCGCCCTGGCCGATTCGATCTACCGGCGCATCGACTGGAATTGGATGCGCAACGGCGGTGTAACGCTCACGATGGGATGGAAGCCCGGAACGGGATTCCTGAGTGCGCGCTGGGGAGGAGAATATAACGAGGCGAGCGTCCTGTATCTGCTCGGCATCGGGGCTCCGGTGAATCCGCTTCCCGCGAGCGCATGGAGCACGTGGACGAGCGGCTACAAGTGGAACTACATTACATGGCTCGGCGATTCGTTCGTGTGGTTCGCCCCGCTCTTCGGGCATCAATATACGCAATGCTGGTACGACCTCCGGAGCGTCGCCGACGACTATATGAAAGGCAAGGGCATCACGTATTTCGAGAATTCACGCCGCGCGACGCTCGCGCAGCGCTTGTACTGCATCGACAATCCGAGAAGGCACACGGGCTACGGTCCGAACATGTGGGGTATCACCGCCTCGGACATCCCGACCGGGTACGCCGCGCGCGGAACGAATTACAACGACGACGGCACGCTGAACGCCACGGCCCCGGGCGGATCGATGCCCTTCGCGCCGGAAATCTGCCTCCCCGCACTCCGGACCATGTACGACATGCACAGGGCGACGATCTGGACGGGCTACGGATTCAACGACGCATTCAACCTGAGCGTCACGCCCGCGTGGTGGGACAAAGACGTGCTCGGGATCGACCAGGGACCGATCGTCATCATGGCGGAGAATTACCGCACCGGATCTGTGTGGAAGACGTTCATGAAGGATAAGAACGTCGCAGACGGATTGTCGCGCGCAGGATTCACCACGGTGACGGACGTCGATGACGACCGGGCGCGCGCGCCGCATGTCTTTGCGCTCGAACAGAATTACCCCAATCCGTTCAACCCGTCGACGGAAATTCGATACTCGCTGCCGGCGGCGGGGCGCGTCGTTCTCACGGTGCATAACGTATTGGGAGAGCATGTTGCGACTCTCATCGACAGGGAGCAATCCGCCGGGGTCCATGCAGTGTCGTTCGACGCGGCACGCCTGTCAAGCGGCATCTATTTCTACACAGTGCGCGCAGGTTCCTTCTCGCAGACGCGCAAGATGACGCTCCTCCGCTAATATGCACTCAGCATTTTTTTGTTTGGATACAACCATTGGGAGATTCATGCGCTCGTTCCTTACCGCCGTCCTCATCGTCGTTCTCGCTTCCTCCGTCGCTCACACGAAGCCGCGGCCCGCGGCCGCGTTCGACCCGTTCCTCGATACGCTGCAGCACAGGACGTTTAACTACTTCTGGGAATTGACGGATCCGTCGAACGGCCTCACGCCGGACCGCGCACCGACGAAGACATTCTCGAGCGTGGCCGCCGTAGGCTTTGCCCTCACCTCATATCCGATCGGCGTCGAGCGGCGTTATGTAACGCGGAAGCAGGCGGCGCAGCGCGTCCTGGCGACGATACGTTTTTTCTGGTCCGCCCCGCAGGGCCCGGACGCCGTCCGTGCAACGGGGTACAAGGGGTTCTATTATCACTTCCTTCATCAGGACACAGGGCTGCGCTATAAGGATGTCGAACTGTCGACGATCGACACGGGCCTGCTCGTTGCGGGCATCCTTATGTGCCAATCGTATTTCATTGGCAATAATTCTGTCGAACGCGACATCCGCGCCTATGCGGATTCGATCTATCGCCGCGTCGACTGGCAATGGGCGATGAACGGCAACAAACGCATGAGCATGGGGTGGCATCCGGAATCGGGATTCATCAAGGCCGATTGGCACGGCTACAACGAGGCGATGATCCTCTACACGCTCGCACTCGGCTCGCCCGCGCATGCGATCGATGCAGCCGCGTGGACGGAATGGACGAAGACGTACGTGTGGGCATCGTACTATGGCAAGGACTTCGTGAGCTTCGGTCCGCTCTTCGGCCATCAGTATTCGCATTGCTGGATCGATTATCGCGGCATACGCGACGGCTACATGCGCGGGAAGAAGATCGATTATTTCGAGAACTCACGCCGCGCGACGTATACGCACCGGGCGTATGCGAAGGAGAATCCGCGCGGCTTCATCGGGTATTCGGATTCGATCTGGGGACTCACCGCGTGCGACGGCCCCGGGGATGCGGAGCACACGATCGGCGGCGTGCGACGGCGGTTCGAGGGCTATGCCGCACGCGGCGCGTCCGTCGACTGGACGAACGACGACGGTACCATTGCGCCGACGGCTGCGGGCGGGTCCGTCGCCTTCGCACCCGAGATCTGCGTGCCGGCGCTCAGGGCGATGAGGAACACATATGGCGATAAGGTGTGGCGCACGTACGGCTTCATCGACGCGTTCAATCCGACGTTCGAAAATGGCTCCATCAGCGGTTGGTTCGACGACGATTACATCGGCATCGATCAGGGACCGATCGTCATCATGATCGAGAACCTGCGCAGCCGCTTCGTGTGGGACACGATGAAGAAAAACAAGTACATCAGACGCGGGCTCGTGCGCGCCGGGTTCACCGGCGGCTGGCTCGACAAGAAGGCGTATCAACAACGAGATTCCTCGCTGCGCTCGGAATGACAGATGTAGCGATACGGATGACAAATTTATTGTTACGAAAAATTTATCGCCAACGACCTTGAACTCTATGTCCGACTTTACGCTGACCCTCGACCCATCGCTCGCACGCTGCACCGCTTCGCTCAACGGCACATGGGAGATCGCCGGGGGCGATGCCGCCGCGGCCTCGATGCCGTTCACGTGCACGGTGCCGGTGCCGTCGCTTGTGGACTGCGCGGAGCCGCCGTACCCGTGGCGGGAGTACGACTATCATTGGTATCGCGCGCGCTTCACCCTGATGGGTGAGGGCACGCTGCGCAGTCTCTTCCTGAAGATCCATCAATGCATGTACGGCACCGTCGTATGGGTGAACGGAGAGAAGGCGGGAGGTTCCATCAGCTGCTACACGCCGCAGGAATACAGGATCGACGAACTGTGCAGCGACGCCGGTCCGAACGAGATCCTCGTCCGCGTCGGCACGAAAAAAACGCTGCCCCCTGAAAGTGCGGTCGGCCGTGACCAGGAAAAGGACGTGTACATCCCCGGCATCTGGGGCGACGTTGAGCTCATCGCCTGCGGCGAGGTCCGTGTGAATGCGGTACAGACCGTGCCGCACCGCGAACGCGCGGTGGCCGAGGTGCGCGTGACGATTGAAAATTATTCCTCGTCATCGCGGCACGTCACGGCGATCGGATCGGTGCGCGAGAAAAAAACGCTCCGCGAGGTCTCGGATCTCATCCCGAAACATATCGCCCTCACGGCGTACGGCACGGAACACATCGTCTTCCAGATCCCGATCGAGGGCATGCAGCTCTGGAGCCCCGAATCGCCGTTCCTCTACGAGGCCGTTGTGGCCGTGCAGGAAGCCGACATGATGCACGATGAGGCGCACGTCGTGTTCGGCATGCGCGATTTCACCATTGTCGGCCCGAATTTCTATCTTAACGGGAAGAAGATTTTCCTGCGCGGCAGCAACATCGCTCTCCACCGCTTCTTTTCCGACAGGCAACGCGGACTGCTGCCATGGGACGAGGAGTGGGTGAAAAAAATCCTCATCGACATTCCGAGGGAACACAACTTCAATTTTTTCAGGAACCACATCGGCCCGCTCTATCACCGATGGTACGATATCGCCGACGAGCACGGCATCCTGCTCCAGAACGAATGGCAGTTTTGGTGCTCAACCGGATCGAAGCGGCAGATCGCGAAGGAATTCACCGAGTGGATCGCCGACGCATGCAATCATCCGAGCATCGTCATGTGGGACCCGCTCAACGAATCCTCCGACGACGTCATCCGCTACGAGGTGGTGCCCGAAATGAAGCGGCTCGATCCCACCCGACCGTGGGAATCGGTGGACTGCTTCGAACAGCATCCGTACATCTACTCGCTCGGCATGGTGCTCAACAACAGGAAGTTCGGATTCACCAATGCGCTCGACGAGATCGAGCATTCCCCGACTCCGTCCGTTGTGAACGAGTTTCTGTGGTGGTGGCTGAATACGGAGAATGAACCGACGTCGCTCATGGAGGGTGTCACGGAGCGCTGGCTCGGACGCACCTGGTCCCGCGACGACGTCGTCCGCCGGCAGTCGTTTCTGGCGCAGGAGCTCATCGAACTTTTCCGCCGCATGCGCGTGAAGGCCATACAACCGTTCGTCTACCTCAGCAACAACGACGGGCCGACGGGCAACTGGTTCGAAGGGTCGATCGCGGATGCGCGTCCGAAACCCGTGCTCTCGGCGCTGAAGAACGTGTTCGCGCCGTTCGGCCTGAGCATCGAGCTCTGGGACCGCCATTTCACCGCCGGAGCCGTCAAGGATGTCCGCATCTTCCTCTTCAACGATACGCAGGCGGAGAGGCGCGGAACGCTCCGGGTCTCGATCTCCCGCGTCGGAGAGGGCGGCGAGGTTCTGCCGTCTGTCAACGCGGACATGTTCAACGTCGTCGTGCAGAATGCCGATACCGCGGTCGTTACGGTGACCGTCCGCGTCCCGGTCACGCCGGGTACGTACATGCTCCGCGGTGAACTCTTCCCCGAACCAGACGCATCGCTGCTCGCCGCCAGAGCGGACGTGCGGGAAGAGGAGCCGTTCATCGCGGTGAGTGAAAAGGTGATGCATGTCTTCACGCCGGTGAGAATACCGCCCCGCATACACCGGGAGCAGTGCGCCGTGCTCGATCCGAGCGGCGAGATCCAGGCGTATCTCGGACTGCAGGATCGCGGCACGCTCATCGGCGCTGATACCACCGTGCTCATCACGCACGGAAACGTCGTCGCGCACGGCGTGTACCAGGATGCGCTGGACGAAATCTCGGCGTTCGTGCGCATGGGCGGCACGCTCGTCGTCATCGAACCGGAATACAAGGTCGTCGGCTCTGCCGTTGTACCGATCGTGAATGGCGTCGACCTCTCCATCGCGTTCAGACCCGACGTCGATAAGGGCGGATACGATTCCTATGTGTTCGCCGAGGACGAAACGCATCCGCTGTGGAACGGCCTCCGGAAGGAACATATGATGATGTTCAACGGCGCGTACGGAGGCGAGGTCGTGTCGCAGTACGATGTGACGCCGTCGGTGCACCACCGGGTTCATGCGTCGTGCGGCCTCGGACTGGCCGTACGGGCGCTGGTTGAAATACAGTACGTGAAGGGCACGATTCTCGTGTCGCGTCTCCAATGCCGCGGGCGTCTCGCGGACGGACCCGGTTCGCAGAACCTCTACGCCCGACGCGCCGATCCGGTGGAGCAGCGGCTGCTGAATAATCTGATCGAGTATGCCGTCGCGAAGACGAAAATGTAGGGCGAAACGGCGTTTCGCCCGGTTCGAATAGTGTACGATCGATCGACAGGGCGAAATATCATTTCGCCCTACAAAAAAAACTACTGCCAATGAAATTCTCGTTACACCACCGATTGCACCTCGTCGCCGCATGCGCGGCGCTCCTGCTTGTCGCCTCGTGCCGCACCGCCGACACGGGCACAACCGTCGTCACATTCTGGGGACTCGGAGCCGAGGGCGAGAAGGTGAAGGCACTCATTCCGGAGTTCGAACGGCTGCACCCGGACATCACCGTGCGCGTGCAGCAGATCCCGTGGACGGGCGCGCACGAGAAGCTCCTCACGTCGTACGCGGGAAATTCCTCGCCCGACATCTGCCAGCTTGGAAACACATGGGTGCCGGAGTTCGCCCTCCTGCACGCGCTCGAGGACCTTTCGCCGTGGGTCGCTCGCTCGGCGGCGATCCGTACGACGGACTACTTTCCCGGCATCCTGGCGACGAACGTCATCGATTCGCTTCTCTACGGCATCCCGTGGTACGTCGATACGCGCGTGCTGTTTTATCGCTCGGACATCCTGGCCCGCGCCGGGTATCCCGGGGGGCCGAGGACGTGGAGGGAATTGCGCGCCGCCTGCGAGACGATCGTCTCGAACAAATACGCGCAGTACGGCATCTTCATGCCGACGACGGAATGGGCCCCGCCGGTGATCTTCGGCGTGCAGAACGGATCGACGCTCCTGAAGAACAACGGCACGGAGGGGGATTTCAGCGGCCCCGCCTTTCGCGACGCCTTCCGGTTCTACATCGGCCTCTTCGACGACAAGGTCGGCCTCTCCACTGCGACCGACGTCTCGAACGTCTTCCAGTCGTTCAGCGAGGGATACTTCGCGATGTACATCACCGGCCCGTGGAACATCGATGAATTCAAGAGGCGCCTTCCCGCCGCCATGCAGGACAAGTGGATGACCGCGCCGCTCCCGTCGCCCGATTCCGTGTATCCGGGGGCATCGCTCGCCGGCGGTGCAAGCCTCGTCATGTTCCGGTCATCGAAGCACAAGGACGCGGCCTGGAAGTTCATCGAATATCTCTCCGACAAGAGCGTGCAGACGGAGTTCTATCACGTCACGGGAAATCTTCCGGCCGTGCGCGAGGCGTGGCGCGACACGTCGCTTGCGAACAACGTGTATGCGCGCGCATTCTTCACGCAGTTCGAACGCGTCGTGCCCACGCCAAAGGTTCCCGAGTGGGAACAGATTGCGATGAAGATGCAGGATTATGCCGAAGCCGCCGCGAAAAAAACGATGACGCCGGACCGGGCCATGGAGGCGTTCGACGGCGACGTCTACCGCATTCTCGAAAAACGCCGATGGATGATCGACAAAAGGAAACACGAATGACAACAATGCGCGAGTCCCTTCGGCGTCAGATGCTCACGGCGTACCTCTTCCTGTTCCCGGCATTGAGCACGCTCTTCGTGTTCTTCTTCCTGCCGGTGATCGCGGCGCTCCTGCTGAGTCTCACCGACTTCGACATCTATTCGCTCGCCGATTTCGGCAACGCGCGCTTTGTCGGCCTCAAAAATTACGTCGACCTGTTCAACGACCCGCTCTTCTGGAAGGCGCTGAAGAACACGCTTTACTTCGTCGCCGTGGGCGGGCCGCTCTCGGTCGTCACCTCGCTCGGTGCCGCGCTTCTCGTGAACTCGCGCACGGTGAAGTTCAAGGGCCTCTTCCGGTCCGTCTACTTCCTGCCTGTCGTCACGACGCTCGTCGCCGTCTCGATTGTCTGGCGTTTCCTGTACCATCCCCGGTACGGCATGCTCAACTATCTCCTCTCGCTCGTCGGCATCGACCGGATCGACTGGCTCGGCGACCCCGTGTGGGCGATGCCGGCCATCATCCTCCTGGCTGTCTGGAAGAACTTCGGCTACAACATGATCATCTTCATCGCCGGGCTCCAGAACATCCCGGAATACCTCTACGAGGCGGCGCGGCTCGACGGCGCGTCGGCCCGGCAGCAGTTCACGATGATCACGGTGCCCATGCTGGCGCCCACGACGTTCTTCGTCGCCATCATCACGATGATCGGGTACTTCCAACTCTTTGCCGAGCCGTACGTGATGACGGACGGCGGACCGCTCCAGTCGACGATGAGCGTCGTGCTCATGATGTACAAGACCGGCTTCAAATGGTGGAATATGGGATATTCCGCCGCGGTCGCATTCGCCCTCTTCGCGATCATCGCCGGGGCCACGATCATCCAAATGAAACTTCAAAAACAATCACACGAATAATGCGCATCGTCTCCAGAATATTCCTTTACGCCGTCCTCATTCTCGTCGCGATATCGACACTCGCACCCGTGGTGTGGATGGTCTCGGCGTCGTTCATGCCCGCGGGCGAAGCGGCGCAATATCCGCCGTCGTTCTTCCCGCGCCACGTGACACTCGAGCATTATACGGCGCTCTTCACGCGGCTCAACCTGGCGAAGTACGCGCTCAACAGCGCCGTGCTCTCCACGCTCATCACCGCCGTGAGCCTCTTCGTCAACTCGATGGCGGGCTACGCATTCGCAAAATACCGCTTCGCCGGCCGCGAGAAGATCTTCCGGCTGCTCATCACCTCCATGGTCGTGCCGGCGCAGATCACGATGCTGCCGCTGTTTTTGATGATGAACAAGCTGGGACTCGTGAACACGTATTGGGGACTTGTGATCCCGGGCATGGCGAGCATCTTCGGGATCTTCCTGATCCGCCAGTATGCGCTTTCGATACCCGACAGCCTCATCGAGGCGGCGCGCATGGACGGCGCCACCGACTTTGAGATTTATTGGCGCATCATTCTTCCGCTCTGTAAGCCGATCCTCGTCACGCTCGCCATCTTCACGTTCATGGGAACGTGGAACGACTTCCTCTGGCCGCTCATTATTATGACGGACGACTCGATGTATACGCTGCCGGTTGCGCTTAACAACCTGATGGGCGAACATACGCTCGACGTCGAGCTCATGATGGCGGGAAGCGTGTTGACGATCCTCCCGGTGATGATCGTCTTCGTCGTGATGCAGAAATATTATATCGAGGGCATCATGATGGGGAGCGTGAAGGGATAACGGGCAAGTTGACAGCTCGCCCTCTTAATGACATCGAATGTGGATGAAGTCCAGTGTAGGGCGAAACGGCGTTTCGCCCCGGTTAAACCATCGTACTGTCGTTCGACAGGGCGAAATATCATTTCGCCCTACAAAACAATCGTAAAGGATGCGTAGTTATGCGTGGATCACTGCTTGTCGTGTTTCTGTTCATCGCCGCCGTGCATGGGCCGGCGCAGGAGCGCACGCTCGACGCATTCGACACACTCGACGGCTGGGCGGCCTTTGCGTCGGACGGCGTGCGCTCGTCGATCGGCTCAGCGCCGGGACTCTCCGGGAGGTGCATGAAGATCGATCTCGAGTATCTCGGCGGTTCCGGGTACGGCGGCGCCGTGAAGGCGATGCCGATGGCGCTGCCGGCAAACTATGCCTTCTCGTTCTACGTGAAGGCAAGCATACCGGTGAACAATTTCGAGATCAAGCTCTCGGACACGACCGGCGACAACGTATGGTGGGTGAACAAGCGGAGCTTTACATTCCCGAACGAATGGAAAAAGATCACGATCCGGAAGCGGCACCTTTCCTTCGCGTGGGGACCCGCCCCGGCTGCGGCGATTCCGTTCCTCGGCAAATTCGAATTCACCGTGACGACAGGCACGGGCGGGAAAGGTACTGTCTGCATCGACAGTCTCACAATCGAGCCGCTCGAGGAGGAGACGCAGTCGTTTCCCCCTGTCACGGCGGAGTCTGCCGTGAATCCGGCCGGCGCGCATCTCGTTGTGGATGGCAATCCGGCCACGGCATGGCGCTTCGATCCGGACGGCACAACGGCGGAGCTCGTGCTGAACCTCGGCAGGCGCCGCGAGTTCGGCGGCATGATCCTGGACTGGGAACGGGATGCGCACGCTGTCGCGTACACAGTGTCCGTGTCGGCCGACGGCGCGGTGTTCACCGAACTGGCGAGAGTGGACGGCGGGAACGGCGGCCGCGATTATCACTACATGCCCGAGGCCGAGGCGCGTTTCATAAAGATCGCGCTGACGCGGTTCGCGGGGCCGCATGCGGCGCTCGCGGCCGTCTCGGTGGAGCCGCTTGCGTTCTCATCGACGAAGAACGCATTCTACGAGCGCATCGCCCGCGATGCACCGCGCGGATACTACCCGAAATATTTCAAGCCGCAGGCGTCGTACTGGACAGTTTTTGGCGCGCCGGGAGACGACAAGGAGGGACTCATCAACGAGGAAGGCATGTTCGAAACGGACAAGGCGGCATTCTCGATCGAACCGTTCCTCTTCGCCGACGGCGCATTCATCACGTGGCACGACGCCGCGCGGACGCAGTCGCTCGAGAAAAAATATCTTCCGATCCCGTCCGTGCAGTGGAAGGCGCGCGGGCTCGAGTTGACGACGACAGTCTTTGCCGAAGGGGAAGCGCGGGCCTCGACAATCGTCGCCTCGTACCGCCTCGTGAACCGCTCGGCGTCGCGCTCGCGCGGCAGTCTCTTTCTTGCGCTGCGTCCGTTTCAGACCAATCCGCCGTATCAATGGCTGAACACATCCGGAGGCCACGCCCCGGTTCGGTCCATCGAGTACGCATCCGAAGACATCCGCGTGAACGGCTTGCAGACGGTCGTTCCGCTCACGCGTCCCGACGGCTTCGGCGCCGCACGGTTCGAGGAGGGGGACATTACATCATACATCTCGAACAATCGTTTGCCCGGGCGCACGTCCGTTGTCGATGCATTCGAATGCGCGAGCGGCGCGCTCCGCTACTCGTACGATCTCGCGCCGGGAGAAACGAAGACCGTCGCGCTCGTCATTCCGTTTCATGCCAGGCCCGCCGGGCTCAGGGCGAACCAGACGCCGCGCGCGGCGGCGGCCCTCGTCGCCGAAAAATTCGCCGCGACGGCGCGCACATGGGAGGCGAAGGTGGGCGGATTCGATATCACACTGCCGCCGGAAGGAGAACGCATCATCACCACGATGAAGAGCATGATCGCGTACATCCTCATCAATCGCGACGGGCCGGCGATTCAACCGGGATCGCGCTCGTATGAACGGGCATGGATACGCGACGGCGCGCTCACGTCCTCAGCGCTGCTCCGCCTCGGCGATACGACCGAGGTGCGCGAATACATCGACTGGTATGCCCGCTTCCAGTATCCCGACGGCAAGATACCGTGCGTCGTCGATTTCCGCGGCGCCGATCCGGTGCCCGAGAACGACAGCCATGGCGAGTTCATCTTCGCCGTGCTCCAGCATTACTATTTCACGCACGACAGTACGTTCCTCCGCTCGAAGTATCCGAACGTTACGGCGGCCGTGGATTACATCGTATCGCTGCGCGCGAAACGCATGACGGAGTATTACCGGAACGGCAACGATTCGCTCCGCTCGCTCTACGGACTGTTGCCCGAATCCATCAGCCATGAAGGCTACTCGGCGAAGGCGATGCATTCGTACTGGGACGATTTTTTCACGCTCAAGGGACTGAAAGATGCCGCGCAGATCGCCCGGATCCTCGGCGACGACGCTCGCGCGACTGCGTATGCCGCCCTGCGCGACGACTTCCGCAGGACGCTCTACGAATCGATCCGCCTCGCACGCGAACGCATGCGCATCGCGTACATTCCCGGATGCGCCGAGCTCGGCGATTTCGACGCCACCAGCACGGCAATCAGCCTGTATCCGGCGGGCGAGCTCGCGCATCTGCCGAGGCCGGCGCTCGATTCGACGTTCGAAAAATATTATTCCTTCTTCGAACGGCGCAAGCGCACACGAACATATTTCGACTATACGCCGTACGAACTCCGCGTCTGCGGCAGCATGGTGCAACTCGGCAGGAAGGACCGCGCGCACGAGATGCTCGACTGGTTCTTACGCGATCAGCGCCCCGGCGCATGGAACCACTGGGCCGAGGTCGTCTACTGCGACTCGACGCTCCCGCGTTTTATCGGAGACATGCCCCATACGTGGGTCGGGTCCGAATATCTCAATGCCGTGCGCGCCATGTTCGCCGGCGAGGAGGACGACAGTGTGTTGGTGGTGTGTGCCGGACTCCGTGATTCGTGGCTTCGGTCGACGTCCGGAATTGCCGTGAAGGATCTGCCGACGTATTACGGCACACTCTCGTACACCGTCCGCCCGGAGGCGAAGGGATTGAGGATGACGATCTCGCTTAAAGGGAACGTTCCCGCCGGCGGCATCCGCGTGCCCCCGCTTCGCGCGGAAAAGCTCCGTTCCGTCTCGATCAACGGCAAGAAGATCCCCCTTCCTCCCGACGGAACACTTAAACTCACGCACGTTCCCGCCGACATCCTTCTTCACTGGTGATACACACCGCATTCTGCGGCGTCACCATGAATTTCTCCAGGCTACGAGGGGCGTGTATCGCCCCTTCCTGTTTCATAACTCTTTACGCTGCGTTATGGCTGATCCGGTTTGTAAGAAAAATTCTTATATGATAAATTAAAAATTAAAAAAATAATAATGGTGTTTCTTAATATATTTTTTTCTAACTTCCTACAAATGATGCTGCTATTCATAGCGGCCCGACACACGCCCCGACCCGCGGGCGATTCGGTGCAGTGTATGGCAGACCTTGAGTGAACGCAGACGAAAATCGACGATGCGATGAACGGCACACCTGCAATGACTTCCGCCGACCATGAATATTGGGATGAGCCCGACGCCCACGGGCAGCTGAACGATTATCTCGAAAAGATCATCAATTCAATTGCGACCCCCGTGCTCGTCAAGGATAAACTTCATCGGTGGGTGTTGCTCAACGACGCATGCTGCGCGTTCATTGGGCGCACGCGCGAGGAACTTCGCGGGAAAACGGACCACGACTTCTTTCCAAAGAAGCAGGCGGATGTCTTCTGGGACATGGACAACCACGTCCTTGTGACGAAGGAAGAGCACGTCAACGAGGAGGAACTGACCGACACGAACGGCGTCGTCCATTCGCTTCTCACGAAAAAGAATCTCTATGTCGATCCCTCCGGCGAGCCGTTCATCGTCGTCGTCATCACAGACATCACCGACAGGAAACGCTACGAAGCCGCGCTGAACGAATCGCACCGGCAGCTGCGAATATTATCCGCGCACACCGAGGCGATGGTAGAGAAGGAGCGGACGCGCATCGCGCGTGAGGTGCACGACGAGCTCGGTCAGTCGCTTACAGCATTGAAGATGGACTGTGCGTGGCTTGAGCGCCGCTTCAGGGAGGATCAGACGGACCTTCGCGCCCGGACGCAGATGATGAGCCAACTGATAGACGATACAATCATAACGGTGCGCCGGATTGCGACGGAGCTGCGGCCCGAAATGCTCGACGACCTCGGCCTCGCCGCCACGCTCGAATGGCAGCTCCAGGAATTCAGGAAGCGGACCGGGATCGACTATACGACGAGCATCACGCCGAAGGACATCCGGGTCGCCGATACGATCAGCACCGCCGTCTTCCGTGTCTTCCAGGAAACACTCACGAATATTGCACGGCATGCGAAGGCTACCGAGGTGGACCTGCAGCTGTGCGTCGACGCAGCGATGCTCTCCATGCGCGTGCACGACAACGGCGTCGGCATCACATTCGAGGAACGCAATCGCCCCACATCACTCGGACTGCTGGGCATCCGCGAGCGCGTCGATTTTCTCGGCGGCCACACGGAGATCAGCGGCGAACCGGGCCGGGGCACCACAGTCGAGATCAGAATTCCACTTTCACATTCTCATATCGGAGGAACACCATGATTAACATACTGATCGTTGACGATCACACCATTGTTCGGCGGGGCATAAAAGACATCCTTTCCGAGAACCCTGAATTTTCAATCGTCGGCGAAGCGGGCAGCTATGAGGAAATGCTCGGCCTGCTCGGCAAGGATAAGATAGATGTGATCCTGCTCGATCTCGGCTTGCCCGACAAGAACGGATTGGATATCATCGAGGAAGTTGTCGCGAAGAAGAACGCTCCGCCGATCCTCGTGCTCTCGGTGCATTCGGAGGACCATTACGGCGTGCGCGTCCTGAAGGCCGGCGCATCGGGATACATGAACAAGGAAGTCGCGCCGACGGACCTGCAGGCCGCGGTGAAGAAAGTCGCCCTTGGTGGAAAATACGTCTCGGCCGCGCTCGCCGAAAAGATCGCCGGACGCCTCTATGCGGACGCCGACATGGCGATCCACGACCTGCTCTCGAACCGCGAGTTCCAGGTGATGAAGATGATCGCGTCGGGCAAGACGCTCACTGAAATCGGACTCGAACTCGGGCTGAGCGTGAAGACGATCAGCACGTACCGGATGCGCATCATGGAGAAGACGCGTATGCGTACGAATTCCGAACTGACGCATTACGCGTTCCAACACAAGCTTGTCGAATAAGGCCTCTGTGGCGTTCAGTGAAGGGCGAGCCGCGGGCTCGCCCTTTTTTTTGTGCCCTGGCTGGAGCGAATGATTTTATTTGACTTTTGATGTCGTATATATTTATATTGGCATGTTAGCGGTAACACATGTCCGCGCCATAATTGTCACTTCACCCGAGTCAAGAGTTCTCCGGAGCCGCAGCATGAACCTACATCCCGTCGATCTTGCCATCATTATCGTGTATTTTTCGATCAACGCCGGAATCGGCTTGTGGGTGCAAAAGAAGGCGACGCAGCAGATCGATTCGTTCTTTTTGGCGGATCGAAACGTGCCGTGGTGGATGCTTGGCCTGTCGGGATGTTCAAGTTACATCGACATCGGCGGCACGATGGCGCTCGTGGGTGCCATGTTCTATCTCGGCGTGAAGAGCATCTGGATGACGCACATTTTCTGGGGCTGGATGATCATTTCGTTTTACATGGCATTCCAGGCGAAATACATCCGCCGCTCCGGTGTGATGACGTTCGCCGAATGGAACAGCACGCGATTCGGCACCAACCGCGATGCGGAGTGGGCGCGGGTCGCCGCGGCGACATTTCTGCTCGTGCTCATGCTC
>JAVBYH010000026.1 GCA_030824175.1 Bacteroidota bacterium
GTCGTTCGCATTCACAGTGGCCGCCCAGAAAATATTCCCCGTTTCAAGTTTCTGCTTCGTCATCGCCACGACGAAGTTGCCCGAGATCGGGGAGGATTGGTTCTGGTGCGTGAAACGCGTCCACGAGATGCCGCCGTCCGTCGATTTGTTGATGCCGCCGGCCGAACCGATCCAGATCGTGTTGTTGTCTTCTGCATATACGGAGAATGCCCGGTGGTTCAGGCTCTCTGTGAGGCCCAGTTTCCCCTGCGATGGGGAGAGGTCGAACTGCAATGTGTCCGTGAGCGCGATCGAGCTGCGCGTATCAGGCGGCAGGATCACACGCTGCCACGTCTTTCCTTTATCGGTGGACTTCCGGGCCATGCCGGCGAACGACGTGATGAACACGGCGTTGTCCGTCACCGCTATGTCGTACGTGATGTTGTTGATCGCCGTCGTGATGCCAAGGGCGCGTATGGTGCTGAATGAATTGTAGAAGAGCGTGTCGACATTGTTCACATCGATCGGCTGGGGGAAGGACTGCCACGTCTGTCCGCCGTCGGGAGAATAGCGCAGTCCGCCTCCCTCGGGCAGCGGCTCGCCGTCGCGTTCCACCGAATGCGCGAGCGCCACCCAGACCTCGTTGCCGTGCACGGCGATCGCCGAGACGTCCTCTGTGCCGAACTCGGGCGTGTTGTAGTAATGCTTCCACGTCGCGCCGCCGTCGGTGGACCTGCTCAGTCCCTTGCCCGATCCGAGCCAGACCGTCGAGCCGACGATGACAATGTCCGAGACGCTGTTGCTGTTGAGCGATGAGGATGCTGCTACGGCCGCGGTCCTGGCCGGATCGAACGATTGTTCGCTGAGGATAATCTGCGCCGTTCCCGCCTGCGCGGAAATGAGCAGCACTGCCGCCAGAGCTGTTAGATACTGTCGAGATGTCATTGGATGTAGATTCGTTTGGTCAGTGAATTCGAAACCGCGCCGGACTTATCCTTCGCGGAAAAAACAAAATCGCGGTACTGACGAGCTGTCCCCGCAGGCAGTTGGATCGTCAGAGTATATCTGCCATCACCCTGTACGGCGTCGCCGCTGCCCGTGGCACCGTCGTCGAACAGTGTAAAAATATCTGCCAAGGTACCGTTCGACCGATACGATGAGAATGTGACGGCTTCGATCGATGCGAGTCCGTCGGCATCTGAAACAAAGACGGACACTTTATACAAATTTGAGCCTGATGCGGGCACATACATTGTGTCGGGCACGATCAAGTCGGAAATGATCGGCGGCCTGTTGTTCGACGAGATGACAGACACGGGCAGTGCGAAATTGTTGCTCATGAGTCCTTCGTCGCCCGAAGCCTGCACCTGTATGATGTACTTTCCCACCGACGACGTCATGAGGCGAAGCGGTATATTCCCGGAATAGATCCCGTCGCCGGCCTTCTGGTCGGGCGCGACGCCGTTATCCAGGAGTGCATACGATGCCGCCGATCCGTCCTGCGCCTTAATGACAGCGGTGACGCTGGCGATGTTCGTGCCCTGTGCCGTCGCCGAGACGGCGATGAGCGTGTCCACCGTGCCGGAAAGGCGCCCGACATCGATCACGCTCAGGGATGCGGTGGCGAACGAGATGAAGGGGGGCGCCGGAGTGTCGGCTGTCGTCGTCGGCAGGCTGCAGCCGGCAAGTACAAAGATCGTGATGATAGAGAGAATGTGCTTCATTGGGATTTGGAATAAAAAAACCGAGAGACTGCATTCGCCGCTCGGCTGAGATATGCAATCTGCTACGATTTAAAATATAGTTTGAATGAACGTACTGCGCTGAATTGTCGTATGTTGTATCAAACTATGCGATAGCAGACCGTGTATGTGAGAGAAGTGTGAGAAAATTACTGAAATTTTTCACGGATGTCAAGGTTTTTAAAATAATATCGAAAACGGCGACGGCGCGAACGAGACGGCAAAGATGCACCACGTCAGCCAGCCGACGCGCATCCGCATGTGGTCGAGCGGTTCCTCGTCAGCAACCGGTGGATGGTTGAGCTTGATGACGAAGAAAAGCACGGCCGCCCAGAAGAGCCAGCCGGTCCAGCCGAAATGGATCTCGAATCCGATGGCGGGCAGGAATCCCATGAGTCCGATTGCCACGAGCAGGCCGAAGGCCGTGCGTGCGATCGTTTTGTGCGCGTGCCCGAACATCGCATACGCCACATGCCCCCCGTCGAGCTGGCCGATGGGGAAGAGGTTCATCGCCGTGATGAAGAGTCCGAACCAGCCTGTGCAGAGGAAAGGATAGTGATACATCTCGGACATCGGCGGCACGAACTCACTCGCGGGATTCGTCAACAGGAGCGAGAGCGCCTCGTACATGATGGATGTGCCGAAGCGCAATTCCAAGCCGCCGGCGGGTTGCATGAAATAATCGGGGTGGATGGCGAGGATGAATTCCTTGCCCGGCAGATGCGTGAAACCGTAGACGAGCACCATGAGGCTGGCGATGAAGCCGGCGATGGGACCGGCGGCGCCGATGTCGAACATGGCGCGGCGCGTGGGCACGGGTGTCTGCGTCTTGATCAC
>JAVBYH010000090.1 GCA_030824175.1 Bacteroidota bacterium
AGCGTCAGCCATCCGTAATCTTTCTGCAGACCACGTATACGTCCCGCGTGCCACGCATCGAGCTCCTGCCGGTACGCCGCGGCGGCGGGATCTTCTTTCTGCTGCTGGACGGGGCGGTCGCAGGACAGAATGACGAATGCAAGCGTGAGCGATGCGAGCACGGCGCTCCGGAAAAAAGAATCAGTGATATTATTTTTCATACATGCGGTGATCATTAATTGGATACGTGAATAGGCGAAAAAAAGCCCCCACAGAATACGAACCTGTGAGGGCTTGATATGCTGCATGACGCTCTTAGCGTCCGTGGCCTGCGGGCATCTGCGCTGCACCGGCGGGCATCGCCTTGGCATCCAACAGTTCGATCTCGAAGATCAACGTCGCATACGGCGCGATCTGCGGTCCGGCGGCGCGTTCGCCATAGGCGAGGTCCGAGGGGATGAACAGCTGCCACTTCGATCCGATCGGCATGAGCGGCAGGGCTTCCGTGAAGCCTTTGATGACGCCCTTCACCGGGAACATGGCGGGTTCGCCGCGCTTGTACGAATCGTCGAACACCGTTCCGTCGATGAGCGTGCCGCGATAGTTCAGCACGACCATCTGATCATCCTTCGGCTTCGGGCCCGAACCCATCGAGATCACCTTGTACTGGAGGCCGCTCGGCAGTGTGACGACGCCCGGCTTCGACTTGTTCTCGGCGAGGAATTTTTCGCCGTCGGCCTTGTTCTTCTCGCCGAGGGCCTTGTTCTTCGCTTCCTGTTTAGCCATGACTTCCTTCTGGAAGCTCATCATGACGCTTTTAATCTGCTCGTCTGTCATGATGTGGATGCTCGTATCCTTGGCATCCTTGATGGCCTGCGCCACGATGTCGGCGTTCAGGTCAACGTCCTGCGCCTTCAGGTTCTTGCCGAAATCGAAACCGATGGCATAGCTGACGCTGTCCGTCAAGGTCTTCATTTCCGTGGATCCGGTGTTTTTCGAGCACGAGGTCATCATGAGACCAAGCGCGAGGAATACAACTGCAAAATATTTCATTGGGTTCCTTACGTGAGTGGTATTGTGTTTCGCGGGAGCCGCTGCCGGCTTCCGCGTCTTATGTGTTTTCAATTGACGTTCTTCAGGATTGCGAGCACATAGTTGTAGAAGCGCTCGACGGTGTCGATGTGGAGCTTCTCATCCGGCGAATGGACGCCTTCCATCGTGGGGCCGAAGGAGAGCATGTCCATGCCCGGAATCTTCTCGCCGATGATGCCGCACTCGAGTCCGGCATGGATCGCCTTCACGTTTGTGTCCTTGCCGTAGAGCTTCTTGTATGTCTCCTTGGCGAGCTTCAGGATGGCGGAATCGAGGTTCGGTTTCCAACCCGGATAGCCTTCAGACGGTTCCACTTCGGCGTCGCCGAGATGGAGCACGCTGGCGACCATCTGGCAGACTTCCTGGATCTCGGATGCGACGGAGCTGCGCTGGCTCGTGATGACGGTGATGCGCTTCTTGTCCGTTGTGACGATCGCGACATTCGTGGACGTCTCGACGAGGTCCTTGATGTCCGCGCTCATCTTGATGACGCCGTGCGGCAGCGCGGAGAGCGTGCGGGTGATCTTCTTCTGAAGTTTTTTCTTGAGCACCTTGCCTGACTTCACTTTCGCCTTCACTTCGGCGGAGATCGACAGGTCGGGTTCGACGGTGGCGAGTTCGGCGTGGATCGTGGAATTGAATTCCGCCACACAGGCCTGCACCGCTTCGATATTCTTCACGGGCACAAACACCACCGCATCCGCCTCGCGGGGAATGGCATTGCTCTTGTTGCCCCCGTTCAGAGAGACGAGGCGGCCGCCGAGGCCGGCCAGCGCGAGCACGACGCGGTTCGCGATCTTCAGCGCATTGCCGCGGCCCTTGTCGATCTCGAGTCCGGAATGCCCGCCGCGGAGTCCCTTCACCGTCACGACGACGCACACGTGCTTCGCGGGTACGGCTTCCGTTTCGAGCGCCCACCAGCCCTTGGTGTTCTTTCCGCCCGAACAACCGACGAACAGATCGCCTTCTTCCTCTGAGTCGAGGTTGAGCAGTGTGCGGCTCTCGATGAAGTCGGCGGCAAGATTGTTCGCACCGTTGAGTCCCATTTCCTCGTCTGTCGTGAAGAGGAACTCCACCGGGCCGTGCTCGAGCGTGTTGTCTTCCATGATCGCGAGGTTCGTCGCGACGGCGATGCCGTTGTCGGCGCCCAGTGTGGTGCCGGCGGCGCGGAGCATGTTGCCGTCGCGCACGAGCGTGATCGGGTCCTTCAGGAAATCGTGCACGGTGTCGTTGTTCTTTTCACAGACCATATCCAGATGTCCCTGGAGGCAGATGCTCTTCACATGTTCACGTCCAGCCGTGGCGGGCTTGCGCACGACGACGTTCAGGTACGAATCCTGCTTCGCCTCGAGTCCGAGTTTTTTTGCTGTCGCGACGATGTAGTTCGAAATGGCTTTTTCATTTTTTGAACCGCGCGGGATCTTGTTGATCTCTTCGAA
The DNA here is from genome assembly GCA_030824175.1 of Bacteroidota bacterium. Classification (GTDB taxonomy): domain Bacteria; phylum Bacteroidota; class Ignavibacteria; order UBA10030; family UBA8401; genus CAISDA01. The sequence continues at coordinate 2,511 of JAVBYH010000090.1, forward strand.
ATAGTAGAACACGCGTTCCGGCTTTAAGCCTTCGATAGCTTTGGA
>JAVBYH010000025.1 GCA_030824175.1 Bacteroidota bacterium
GCTGGATTCAGAACTGTCGCCGACATCCAGTCGAAAACAATCGATTCCCTTCGCACCCACCTCGGGAACATGGCCGAGGAGATGTATCGTCTCGCCTGCGGAGGCGGTCGAGTGACGCTGACGCCGGAGTACGACCGGAAGAGCATCGGCCGGGAGGAAACATTCCCCCGTGACCGCTCCGGCATCGCCACGCTTGAGCCTGAATTGTTCCGGCTGACGGAAAGCGTGTGCGGCACGCTTCGTACCTGCGGGTCGCTGGCGCGCACCGTGACGCTGAAATTGCGCTACAAGGATTTTCAAACGGTCACGCGGTCGGAAACGATCGACCCGACGAACGACGACACCATCGTATTTCGCACTGCACGTACACTGCTCGAACGCCATTATGTGCCTGGGCGCCCGGTGCGTCTCATCGGTGTTTCCGTTTCCAATTTGACGGAACACGCGGCGCCTGAACTGACGCTCTTCCCCGTGGAGAACAAGCGGCAGCAGATCTTGGACGCCGTGGACAAACTGCGTAACAAATTCGGGGACGAGATCATTCACGTGGGCGGGAATGGTCAGGATCAGGAGGAGCATCCACGCCGCCGTCCGATGGTGGACAGGAATGTGAGGGGGAAAAAGACGGAACGCGATTCCTGATATTAGACGCGTAAGCAGCCGCGGAACGCGCGGGCAGCGTAGTACGATTCGGCGCCGTTATGATAGGTGAAGACGGTGCCGTAGCGGAAGTCGCAATAGATGGCGCCGCCGAGGCTTCTGATCTCGGGAGGTGTTGTCACCCAACTGGAGGTTTTCATATCGAAGCGTCCAAGTTCCTGCAGCTCACGATATTGAGCTTCGGACAACAACTCGATGCCCATCGCATCAGCCATATCCAATGCGGAAGTCTTCGGCTTATGTTCTTTCCGTGACACCAGTGCCTCGCGGTCGTAGCACACACTCCTGCGGCCAGAGGGGCTTTCCGCGGAGCAATCATAAAATAGTATGTCGCCCGATTTTTTATCAACCCCCACCACATCCGGTTCGCCGCCGGTTCGTTCCATTTCGTAGAGCGACCACAATTTTTCACCGTGCGCCTCCAATCTCGATTGTACGTTCACCCAGTCGAAATCCTTGTGCCGCTGCATATGCTTTTCAAAACGGGCCTTCAACGTTCGCAGCAATTCTTCGCGTTGTCCGGAGGACAACTCCTTCTTCTGACCTGGTTTATTCATTATATCCTCCTCCAATGGCGCCCGGACACGACTCGGCGTTACACCGTCACTCGTTTCCATGCACCTCTCGTGAACAGCCACAGTGTGAACACTCCGACGGAAGTTTCTGCGATAAAGATCGCCCAGAAGACACCCGTGTGCCCCATACCGAGGGTTATTCCCATCACGTACGAGAGCGGTATTTCTATAAGCCAGAAGAAAACCAGGTTGATCTTCGTCGGCGTCGCCGTATCACCCGCCCCATTGAAAGCCTGGGTCGCCACCATCCACCATCCGTAGACAAAATACGAATAGGAGACGATGGTGAGCCATTGGGCTCCCACGGCGACGACACGTGCGTCGTCGGTGAACAAGCCGACGAGACCATCACTGAAGATGTTATAGAGCACCGCGACGACGATGAGGAAGGCCATGTTCCATGACCCGGTTACCCACACCGATCGTTCGGCGCGGTCCGGTTTGTTCGCACCGAGATTCTGACCGACGAGTGTGGCGACGGCATTGGACATGCCCCACGCCGGCATCATCGTGAACATCATGATCCGCAGCGAGATCGTCGCACCTGCGACGACATGACTTCCAAACTCAGCCAGGATGCGCATGATGAAAATCCAGGATGTCATCCCGACGATCATCTGCCCGATCCCCCCAAGAGAGGTGCGGATGATATGAACGGCGGTCTCCCGATGGAACCGGATCTGGGCGGGAAGCACGCGGATGTGCTTGCCGCCTCTGAGCAGCAGCCACACTTGCGTCAGCACGCCAACGCCTCTGCCGATCGTGGTGGCGATCGCTGCGCCTTCGATGCCCAGTTGGGGGATCGGCCCCCATCCGAAAATGAGGATGGGATCGAGGATGATGTTGCATCCGTTCGCGATCCAGAGCACGCGCATGGCTGTTGCGGGGTCTCCCGCGCCTCGGAACACGCCATTGACGATGAAGAGCAGCATGATCACCGCATTGCCGCCAAGCATCCATTGCATGTACCCATAGCCATGCTCGAGTGTCCACGGATCGGCCCCCATAAGTGCGAGCAGGTCATGAGCATAGAAGATGCCGCCCAACGCAAACGGAACAGAGACAATGAGCGCGATGATGATGGCCTGGACCGCCGCTACGCCCGCCTTGTCTTTTTCCTTCTCTCCGATGCGTCGCGCAACAATCGCCGTCGCGGCCACCGACAATCCCATGCCGATCGAATAAAGCAGGAACAGATACGTCTCCGTCAGGCCGACCGTCGCCACCGCAGATGCCCCTAGCGAACTGACAAAATAAATATCGACCACCGCAAACGTGGACTCCATCAAAAGTTCCAATATCATCGGAACAGCAA
>JAVBYH010000116.1 GCA_030824175.1 Bacteroidota bacterium
GAACAGATGCAGATACCGCGGGTATTGCAGCACCTTCGCGCACTGGAAGTAGTGCGGACTGTGATAGCCGGAGGTGAGCACGAAATGGCCTTCAAGAAACGCGTTGGTTTCCCTGAAAATATTCAGAAGGTCGTCTTTGGGTAAACGCATAGTGAACTCGACGTTTGAGATGAAAAAAAGACAGCGTGATTAGCACGTTAATGGAGATCTTCGAGCGCTTCCTGCATTTCCTTCGCTGCGTGCGCGTCCCCCTGCGCCGATGCCGCTTCGATGCCGCGGCGGAAGTGTTCCCTCGCCTCGTCCATCCTGTTCAGCGCCGCGGCAATGTGTCCGAGCTGATGATACGCGGGCACATACCGCGGATCGATCCGCGTCAGTTCCACGAGCGCGTCGAGCGCGCGCTGCGACTCGCCGAGACCGTGATATTCGAGCGCCAATGCGTACCGGGTGAACGAATCGTTCGGATCGGCTGCAAGGAACTCCTTCAGTTTTTCTATGCGCTGCAGATTCGCCATGGGCTAGAGTGTGTTGATCTGTTTTGCAAGTTCAATATCGCGGGCGGTCACTCCGCCCTCGCTGTGCGTGGAGAGCACGAGCGTCACCGTGTTCCACCGGATGTCGATATCAGGATGATGGTTCATTTTTTCGGCGAGCAATGCGACCTGTTGCACGTATCCCATTGCACGGACAAAGTCTTTATGTTTCACGGTTTTTGTGATCGCCGCACCGGCACGCTTCCATCCCTTCGCACTGCGAAGACCGGCGGTGATCTGTGTTGTGGTCAGCATGGCCATTGGATCCTCCTCACGTTATGGAATGTCCGTGCGCCTCAGGACCCGTCCGGCCTGTCGCCGAACGGTTCCCTCCGGTTCCTGAAATCAGGCCGGTAGTATGTGGTGCTTGCATACTCCTGCACCCAGCCGTTCTCGAATCCGTACGCGTGCACCAGCCCGAGCACACGTTCATATTCACGCTCGCGGATGGTCCTGTCCAGGAGCTCCATGTGCGCCGCGTCGTGCACCGGATAGTACTGGGCCATGATGCTGACTGTAATGTCCGTGCCAAGCGCCTCGCGCAGCCACTCGAGCGTCTCCCTCGACGACGCGATATCGTTCGGCAGCACGAGGTGACGCACGATCAAACCCCGCCTCACGAGCCCGTCCTCCATGACGAGGGCGCTTCCCACCTGGCGGTGCATCTCGAGGACCGCCTCGCGCGACACGTCTGTGTACGACGGCACCTTGGAGTAGCGCAGGGCGAGGTCGTCGTCCGCGTATTTCAAGTCGGGAAGATAGACATCCACGATACCGTCGAGAAGGCCCAGCACGTCCACCGAATCGTAGGCGTTCGTGTTGTAGATCAGCGGCAGGCGAAGGCCTCGCGGCACGGCGAGGGTCAGTGCCCTCACGATCTGCGGCGCAAAGTGCGAGGGCGACACGAGCCCGATCGCATGCGCGCCATCGGCCTGCAATTCGAGCATGATCTCCGCCAGCCGTGCAACGGTCACCGCATTCGCCTGCTCCGCCTTCCACTGGCCGCTGATCTCATGGTTCTGGCAGTAGACGCAGCGCATCGTGCAATTGCCGAAGAAGATATTCCCGACGCCTTTGGTGCCCGTCAGGGCCGGCTCCTCGCCGAAATGGCGGCAGTACGACGACACGATCGGCAGAGCGCCGGAATGACAGCGGGCGATCTCCCCGGACATGCGATTGTTGCCGCACCGATGAGCACACACGGTGCACGCCTCGAGCATCCGCTCCAAACGAACCGCCCGTTCCTCCAACGCTCCCGACTCGTACAGCCTGCGATATGCCGGTGTCCACGCCATGAATGACCAGAAATAGTATCACAAAATATATGAAAATAATGGATAGGATTCCATAACACAGACAATCACGAAAAAGTGTCGCCTGTACCGTAAAACCGCCGTTTCGTCAATTTAGTGCTTTTAATGTCCCGAATTTTTTGTATTTTCATCGGTATCGATTATATTCACGCACAAGCACACACACAATCGGAGTCACGCAATGGCCAGAACTGTCTGCGCATTTTTCGTGTTAGCACTGCTATGCACGATCACACAATCAATGAACGCACAACAAACGATGAACGACAATCCGTTTTACACCGACTATCAGACGCCGTTCCAGACCCCTCCGTTCGACAAGATCAAGGAGGACCATTTCCTTCCCGCCTTCAAGGAAGGCATCCGCCGCCAGCAGCAGGAGATCGAGGCCATCGTGAACAATCCGGACACGCCGACGTTCCAGAACACGATCGAGGCGCTCGAAAAAAGCGGCGCCCTGCTCACCAAAGTGGGCGACGTGTTCTTCAACCTGACGGGTTCGAACACGAACGACAATCTCCAGGCGATCGCCGTGGAAGTGTCGCCCCTCCTCTCGAAGAACGACGACGACATCAACCTGAACGCCAGGCTCTTCGCGCGCGTGAAGGCCGTCTATCAACAGCAAGGAAAGCTTCCCGCCAAGAAGGGCGCCCCCTCGACAGGCGCGTACAAGGACGTCGCCGCCGGAGGCTCGATGA
>JAVBYH010000024.1 GCA_030824175.1 Bacteroidota bacterium
AGGCCGAGAACGCGTTCGGTAACGCCGATGTGTACATCGAACGCTATCTCGAAGAACCCCGCCACATCGAGATCCAGATCCTGGGCGACAGCCACGGCAACGTCATCCACCTCGGCGAACGCGACTGCTCCGTGCAGCGCCGCCATCAGAAACTCATCGAGGAATCCCCGTCCCCGGCCGTCAGTCCCGAATTGCGCGAGCGCATGGGCGCCGCCGCGGTGAAGGGCGCCAAGAGCGTGAAATACCTCGGCGCCGGCACCGTCGAATTCCTCCTCGACACGGACGAGAGCTTCTACTTCATGGAAATGAACACGCGCATCCAGGTCGAACACCCCGTGACGGAGTTCGTCTCCGGCTTCGACCTCATCAAGGCGCAGATCGACATCGCCAACGGCAAACGGATCCAGCGCAAGAAGGTCGCGGTGCACGGCCATTCAATCGAATGTCGTATCAACGCCGAAGACCCGCAGCACAATTTCCGGCCCTCGCCGGGCAAGGTCACGGGACTCCATTTCCCCGGCGGCCCCGGCGTCCGGATCGATTCGCATGCGTACGTCGGATACTCCATCCCGCCCGACTACGACTCGCTCGTCGCCAAGATCATCGTCCACGCGCCCACACGCGACGAGGCGATCGAGAAAATGCGCGGCGCCCTCGACGAATGCATCATCGAGGGAATTCATACAACCATCCCCTTCCAGAAAAAAGTGATGCGCGACGCCCGTTTCAAGAGCGGCAAGTTCGACACGAAATTCCTGGACGGTTTCGAATATAAAGATTAACGCTGCATCCATCTATAGAAAGGAACTCTCATGAACCTCCCCGAAAACTTAAAATACACGAAGGACCACGAATGGATCCGCCTCGACGGGACCACGGGCGTGATCGGCATTACGGACTATGCACAGGGTGAATTGGGAGACATCGTGTTCGTCGAACTGCCCCCGATCGGCCGCACGGTCGAGCTCGGCCAGGTGTTCGGCACTGTCGAAGCCGTGAAGGCCGTTTCCGATCTCTACTCTCCGGTCTCGGGCGAGGTCGTCGACGTCAACAAGGAAATTCAGGATTCTCCCGAACTCGTGAACAAGGAACCGTACGAACGCGGCTGGATGATCAAAGTGAAGATCGCGAACGAGACGGAACTCGCATCGCTCCTCGACATCGATGCATACAAGGCCCTCATCGCTAAATAACAATCGGTGCTCCGAACCTTCACTCACGATATGTGAATTGAAATACAACAAGGCGTCAATTATCCGTGAATAATGACGCCTTTGTTTTTTTACCGAAAGCTAGTGCAATGAACGATCACTCGGCGAATCAGCAGGAAAAATTATCCGTCGCCCTCTCGTCGATCGGCGGCGCCGTCGTCATCACCGGGCTGAAGATCGTCGTGGGCGTGATGACCGGAAGCCTCGGCATCCTCGCCGAAGCGGCGCACTCGGCGCTCGACTTCATCGCGGCCGTGATCACATTCTTCGCCGTCAAGATCTCCGGACGCCCGGCCGACAAGACGCACGCCTACGGCCACGGCAAGGTTGAAAACGTGTCGGCCCTCGCCGAAACGCTCCTGCTGCTGGCGACCTGCGTGTGGATCATCTATGAGGCCGTCGAACGCCTCACCGGCAAGGCCGTGCATGTGGAGGTGAGCTTCTGGAGCTTCTTCGTGATGGCCGTGTCCATCGCCGTGGATTATACGCGCTCGAAGGCCCTCTACCGCGTCGCGAAGAAATTCAACAGCCAGGCCCTCGAGGCCGACGCGCTCCATTTCAAGACCGATATCTGGAGCTCGAGCGTCGTCATCCTCGGCCTCGTCATGACGATGTTCAACGTGCCCATCGCCGACAGCATCGCCGCATTGATCGTCGCCGTCATCGTCGTCTTCGTGAGCCTCGAGCTCGGCAAGCGCACGCTCGACGACCTGATGGACAAGGCCCCGCGCGGCATGGAGGAGGAGATCCGCCGCATCGTGACGGGCGTCGCCGGCGTCTATTTCGCGGACAAGATCCGCGTTCGCTCCGTGGGCGCGAAAAATTTCATCGACCTCACGGTGCAGATCGCGCGCACGGTCCCGTTCGCGATCGCGCACGACCTGGTGCATCAGGCCGAACTGAAGCTGCAGGAGGAATACCCGGACACCGACATCATCATCCATCCGGAACCCGTGGAGACGCCCGATGAAACGCTCATCGACAAGGTGAAGCTCCTGTTGTCCCGCGAACGCCTCATCGCGCACGATGTGCAGGTGTTCCTCGTCGGCGGCAAATACCAGATCGAATTCCAGCTCGAATTCGTCCCCGACGAGCAGTTCGTCCACGCGCACGAGCGTGTGAACGAACTCGAAATGCTCATCAAGCGGGAGATCCCCGATGTGCAGACGGTGATCATCCACATCGAGGAGTCGCGCGAGAACATCACCGTGTCGCACGACATCACGGCCAACGCCATGAAGCTGAGTGCCCAGATCACCGCCATGGCCATGAGCAATGCGGAGCTCATCGCCTGCACCATCCTCTCCGTGCTCGAATC
>JAVBYH010000383.1 GCA_030824175.1 Bacteroidota bacterium
TCATGGCGTTGTCGCGGAGCTCCCAGACGAGGGCTTCGACCTGTTCGGCGATGGCCGAAAAGCTTGTGTCGACGGAAGAGGACGCGGCCTGGCTCAGCCGGGCCTGCACGATCACGAGTTCCCCGACGAGGTCGACGAGCTTGTCGAGCCGTTCTGACGGGACCTTGATGTTCTGTATGCTCTTGTGGTCCTGCTGCTGCGGGGCCGCCTGCTGCCCGGCCTGCTGCGGGGTCTGCTGCTCTGCGGCCAGCGGCTGTGCGGCCTGCTGCACCTCGCCACGTGTCGGAGCCAAATACGTTTGGGCCGTCACCGGCGCCATGATGGCCTTGAGACGCTCGAGCGGCGCATCCTCGGCCGACGACAGAGCCTCGATCACTTCGCGGCGCGTTTCGCTGTCGCAGAGATCGGCGTCGCCGACGAGTTCGATGCGCAGTTCGCTGTCGTCCTCGACGAAAATGAACACGTCGCGGATGGCCCGGTCGTCTTTCGACGTTGTCAGCAGCATGTCCCAGCGGAAATAGCAGAAGTCGGGATTCATCTCATCCGCAGGCGGGAGCCCATCCGAATGCAGGATGACATCGCATTCGCCCATTTCCTTCACTTCGTCGATGAGATACTGCGGATTGGATCCTGTCAGGTAGATATTCTGGGGCGGACGCCACCGCACACGGTACACAGATTTTTTTTCCGTGGCGGCCGTATCCGGCGCATCGGACAAGGGTGTACCTTCGTCGGGGACGGTTTCGTCCGGCACAGGAGGTTCGGAGTCGGGTGCAACATATCCCGGAAGGAGCTTCCGGAGTTCGGATAGGATGTCCTCGCCGCTCTTGAGCACTTTTTCACCCGGCTGCTTTTCCTTCAGGAGGTCCTGGAACAGGACCGCGATGTGGTCGCGGCTGGCGAGCGTGAGCGTAATGAGCGCGGGAGTGACGGCCATTTTTCCCTGCCGCACACAGTCGAACGCATTCTCGACGTCGTGCGCAAAATGCGCGATCACGTCGCATCCGAACATCGAACTGGACCCCTTGAGCGTATGGATCGCGCGGAAGATCCTGCCGATCAAATCCATGTTCTCGGGATCCGTCTCGATCGCAAGCGTTGTTTCCTCGAGTTCGGTAAGGAGGTCACGGGCTTCTTCGAAAAATATTAGCTGGTTACGATCCATTTATTTGAGTACTTTTTTCACAACATCCACCAATTGCGTGGCATTAAATGGTTTCACAATCCATCCCGTCGCCCCCGCGGCCTTGCCTTCCTGTTTCGTCGAATCCTGCGATTCGGTCGTCAGCATGATGATGGGAATGAATTTGTACTTGATCTGTTTCCTGACCTCGCGTATCAGCTCGATCCCGTTGACATTGGGCATGTTCAGATCCGTGATCACCATGTCCACGCTCGACACGGCAAGCTTGGAGAGCGCGTCCTTACCATCGACGGCTTCCAATACCTGATATCCCGCCTGCGTCAGTGTGAACGACACCATCTGGCGGATGCTTCTCGAATCGTCCACGCTCAAAATAACTTTAGGCATACAGCCCTCTCCTATGGTAAATGCTACAGATCATTAAAATAGTTCTACCGAAGATCCCGACGACTCGCCGCTGTCCGAAGAGCCGGCGCCGATGTACGCCGCATGCGTATCGCGCTCCGCAGTCATCGTATACCGGTCCTTCATTTCCCCGTGCCGGCGTTCGACTTCGGTGAGAATGAACTCCGGCGCCTCGGCGCGGGCCTCGCGTGCAATTTCGGCGAGCACCCGTTCAATGCGTTCCACCGTCTCGCCGACCATCCGGTTGTCGCGAACCGTGCCGGCCATCGCATCGAGGTCCCGGCTCAGCACGGAAGATGACGCCGCCGCCTGCTCAAGAATGCTCTTACCCAGCGTGCTGCTCGACGCAAACTCGGCGATCATCGCCCGCAAATTTACGGTCATTTCCTCGATGGACGACTCCGCCGCCCGCGAGATTTCGGACGAGCTTGCGAGGTCGTGCATCTGGCCCGTCTTTTCCACGAGCGCCCCGATGCTCTTCACGACCTCGGCAATGTGGATCTCCGCCATTGTCGAAATGCGCTGGATCGATTCGGCGATGACGCCGAGCGCCGCTCCCCGTTCGCGCGTCTTCGCCGCACGGACGCGCGAGTTCAAGGCAAGCAGCTCGACCTCGTCTCCCGCTTCGCTCATCTCGTCCATGTACACCTTCATGTTCCCCACGACCTTCTCGATCTGCTCGAGCGAATCGAGGAATTCGTGGATGCCCTTCTCCCCTTCGATCAGCGCCTTCGACACGTTCTGGAGGTTCTCGCCGATCACCGTGAAGAATGTCGACCCGCCGCCGTCCGCAAAGCCGATGGCGTCGCGCGACTCGGCCTGCATCATCGTGATCGTATGGGTCATGTTGCCGAACGAGGAGATGAGGGAAAGCACGGCATTCGTGAACTCGAAGCGCGCCCGCTGAAGCTGCGCAGGCTGGAGCTCGCACACAAGGATAAGATACGGCATCGATTCGTCGCCGGCGTTGTTCTCGAGATGCTCGCGGAGGTCCTTCAACGAATCGATGACGTGCTCGATCTGCTGCCGTGTGATATCGTGGAACTGGAGTGCGTTCACGATCGTGTTGACGCTGTGCACCGAGTCCTGCGACTGGCGTGAAATGTTTTCGACGACCTTCACGAGCACTTCGTGCTTCTCGCTGAGGAGCTGTATGTCGTCGTTCATATTCCGGGCGACGGACAACTGCAGGCCCTGATGTCTGCCCCGGAGGCGGACGAGATTCTGTTCGTTTGCCTTCACGAGGACCCCGATCGTTCGGATGCTCGTCTGCACTTCTTTGGCCTTCTTCGAAATGTTTTCGCCCAGCGTCGTCACCTCGTCGGCGAGGTGCTCGAATCCCATGTTCACGAGGGCGAGGCGTTCCGTCTCGATGCGCGTTGTGATACCCATGATGCGCAGCTGCGAAACGAGCCGGTCGAACTCCCTGAGCGTTTCCGGCAGATCTTCGATGATGTCTATCACGCTGCCGAGATGATCCACCGCATAGCGGGAGGTCGTGTCGAAATTGCCGAGGAATTTGGCCGAGGTGTCCGTGATGTGCCGGAGCTTTGCCGTGAGAGCGGCCTGGCCGTCGGAGGTAAAATTGTTCATCACCTGCGTGAGATTGTTCGATATCTCCATAGTCCGAACGTAGATCTGCTGCAGCTGCGAACCGACGGACAGGAAACCGTCCTCGGTCTTCACGTTGAGCTCCTCGAGAATGGCGATGCTTTCGTCGATGCCCGCAAGCCATTCGGCGCGCGCGACGAACGGCTGCTTGTCATTCACATAGTCCATCTCATCCATGCCGGTTCGGTCTGTCGTCATTTGGCGCTTCCTGAAAATTCCGGCATCTGCGTATCGGCCATTACACCGCCGTGTTTGCGCATGTATCCGGTGACTCCCGCGGCAAGGCTCGCGAGCGGGAGCACCTGTGTGGCAAGTCCGAGCGTAATGACATGCTGCGGCATCTGCGATGAAACGGCGTTCGTCGGTTCCTGCACTAACACTGCGCCCTGTGCGACTTTGATATGCCCGCAGCCGATGGAACCGTCGCTGCCCGTGCCGCCGAGCATCACACACACGGATCGTTTGTTGAACACACCGGCAATGCTGATAAACAGCGGGTCGGCGGAAGGACGGAGAAAATTTTCAGGGGGTGTGGATGTGAGCTGAATGACCGGCGTTTTCGATGCCACCAGCATGTGTTTGTCGCCGGGGGCGATGTAGACAGTGTTCGGCTCGACCCGTTCGGCATCTTTGGGAATCACAACCGCGGCGGACGTGTATGTCCGCATCTGCTCCGCCAATGCCTCCGCGGCCCAGCCGGGACCGTGCAGCACAATGAACCAGGCGGCATGCTTCAGCGATCCGATCGTGGAAAAGATCGTCTTCACAGACGCCGCGCCGCCCGTACCGGCTACGAGCCCGATGCCGAAAAATTCAGGCCCGGACTGTACCGCATGCACGACACTTGGCGCGGATTTCTGCTGGATGTGCGCCGCACGACGCTGTTCAATGTCTTTGAGAATTGAATCTATCTGCACGGGCGAAATCGGCTTGACGAGATAGACGTCTGCGCCTGCATCGAGCGCCTGAGCCTGCGCCTCCGGCGAACCGAGCGCGCTCGTGATGATCAGCATGGGGGCCGGATGCACGGTGTTCCGGATCCACCGAATGAGTCCGAGCCCGTCGAGATTCGGCATCATCCAATCGGTGAGCACCGCATCGATTCGCTCGCTCTTGAGTGTCGTCGTGGCCTCGATACCGTCGCGCGCGGTGAAGACCGTGTGGCCGATTTTGGTGAGTGTAACCCGCAGTATCGAGACGTTCGTGATGTAGTCGTCAACAACAAGAATATTCATGGCAACACTTCCCAAAACGTGAATCTACAAATGGCGGCATGGTATGGCGGATGAACTGGCGATGGTGTAGTTAGCAAAATCAGTGCCATAACGCCGACGTCAAGGAAATGCATAATTTACAATCATATGCACGATATACAGGATCATTATGAAAATCTGCGTGGCTATTATTGTACATTTGCGGGAATATTCCGATGCTTCCTACACCATATTCAGGGAAAATAAACATCACCGAGCGCACTCGTTGAATTGGTAAAAAAAAAGGACGGAATCCGCATTCCGTCCTCTTTCATATACATCCGGCATGTTCACGCCGGCGTACCACCGTGTGCATTATTTTCCCGCATACCGCCTCTTTACAGCCGGCAGCAAATACTCATCGAACGCCCGCTGAAAGTCATACTCGTGCGCCCACCCCCATTCCTTCCGGGCCCACGTATCGTCGACGTCCGCCGGCCACGAGTCCACGATCTTCTGCCGCAGCGGATCGGGTTTGAAATTGACGACGGCATTTGGGTATTCTTTTTTGATGATCTCGTAAAAATCCCTGGCCGTTACACTGAACGCCGCGATGTTATAGACCACCTGCGTGAGATTCTTCGCCGGGGTGGATTCGAGCTTCAGCAGCGCATTGATGGCATCGGCCATCGTCATGAAGGGCAGTGTCGCCGTTTCAGGAACGAAGCAGTCGTACGGTTTTCCCTGCGCGGCCATGTGCATCATCTCCGGACCGTAATCGCTCGTGCCGCCGGTGGGCATCGTGACCGCACTGATCAGTCCCGGAAAACGAATCGCGCGGAAGTCGACGTGCCCCGTGAGCGTCTGCGGGTCGATTTGGCGATAGTACCAGTTATAATACCTGCCGAGGTCCTCGCAGTATTTCTTGTTGATGCCGTACATCGTTCTGGCGTCGAGCCATTCCGATTCTTTCACACGGCCCGCCTTCATCTTCGCCTCGACTGTCGGAAGGCCGTATGCCGCGATCGAGCTCGGGAAGAGGAACTTCACATTCTCTCCCGTCGCACGGGCCTGGCGCGCGCCGAGCTCCAGAAGATTCAGCGTGCCGTCGACATTCACGCGATGGCCCAGCACGGGTTCGCGTTCAGCCTTCGTGGAAAGGATCGCCGCGAGATGGTAGATTGATTCGAAATCATAGAATGCCGCAAGCCTGTCGACGAGCGTCGTATCGAGGATGTCGCCGATGATCGTTTCGTGACACTGCTCCTTCATTTCCTTGCTCAGCGGATGAACATCGATCGCCACGATGCGCAGCTCCGGCCGTTGTTCCCGCAAGCGTGACACGAGACCATGACCGATCTCTCCGTTCGCTCCTGTGATGAGCACTGCTTTTGTGGACATACATCGCTCCTTATAATCGGGCCGTCTGGGTACGCGTCATGTGCGCGTCCGCCGGTCCCGTGTGTGTGTTTTGAATGACGTCAATATACGTTTTTTTTCCTATATTTAAAAAACAACACGACACCATCCATACCCGGGAATCCGCCCTTGTCCACGAATACTGCAACAGCCGTCTTATTATGGTCCTGTCCCGATGAAAAGGGACTTGTTTCGCGCCTCGCCAATTTCATCTATGAACACGGCGGCAACATCCTCGATCTCGACGAACATGTCGACCGCTCGGCGCAGACGTTCTTCTTCCGCGTCGCATGGGACCTGGACGGTTTCGGCATACCGCTCGACGGACTGGACGAGGCCTTCCGTCCGCTCGCCACGGAATACGGCGCCCAGTGCTCCATCCGGTTGAACACGCAGAAGCGCCGCCTCGCGATTTTCGTCTCGAAGTACGGGCACTGCCTGCAGGAGATTCTCTGGAGGAACGAGCTCGGCGAATTCGACGCCGAGGTCGCGCTCATCATTTCGAATCACCCCGACCTCGGCTACCTCGCGGAACGGTATCACATTCCATTTCACATGCTGCCGGTGACGAAAGAAAATCGCGCCGAGCAGGAAGCCTCGCAGCTGGCGCTCATCGACGAGGCACGCGCTGACACGATCATTCTCGCGCGCTATATGCAGGTGCTCTCGCCGCAGTTCGTGGCTCGTCACCCTCACCGGATCGTGAACATCCATCATTCATTTCTTCCGGCGTTCGCCGGCGGCAATCCGTACAAGCAGGCGCACGAGCGGGGAGTGAAAATCGTCGGAGCGACGAGCCATTACGTCACGGACGTGCTGGACGAGGGACCGATCATCGAACAGGAGATCATACGCATCTCGCACAAGGATTCGCTCGAGGACCTCATACGCAAGGGCCGGGATCTCGAGCGACTCGTGCTCGCACGCGGCCTGAGGCTGCACTTGCAGGACCGCGTGCTCGTGCACGGGCGGAAGACGGTCGTTTTCGATTGATGCGGGCGGGGCGCATGCATGCATTTGGTCGGGGCCTCACCGAGCGACTGAGAGTATCAGTGAAATAATTGCGGTGCGAACTCGTTGAGGTACTCGCGCCAGTTGTCCCATGTGTGCGCTCCGGAAGTTTCCTTGTACACGACGGGGAAGCCGTGCTTCTTCAGGAGAGCCACCGTGTTCTGCGATACCTTCAGGAGAAAATCCTCTTTCCCCGTCGCAAACCAGATGAGGCCGAGTTTATTTTTCACGTCGGGGGCGCCGAGCATCGCGGCGTTTTTTTCCTCCCACGTCCGGACAGTCGGCGCGGCGGCAGTCGGCGCCTGGCCGAGTTCGAAGACGCCGGAGCTGAACACCCCGAGCGCCGTAAAATCCGCCGGACTCTCGGCAACGATATTCAGCGACTGTGCCCCGCCCATCGACAATCCGGCGATGGCCCTGTTCCTGCTCTCCGGGCTCACGCGGTACGTGCGTTCAGTGTACGGACGAACCTCCTTCGTGAAATCTTCCGTGAACTCGTCGATGTCCGGCCTCTGCGATCCGGCGCGCTGACGGCCGAACATGAATGGCCCCGTATGCCCCGCGGGCATGACGACGATCATGGGAACCGCTTTTTTCTCGGCGATGAGATTGTCCAGGATGACCCCCGCACGGCCGACAGTTGTCCACGAATCGTCGCAGTCGAACGCCCCGTGCAGCAGATAGAGCACGGGGAACGTCCCTGTGCCGGACTCGTACCCTGGAGGCGTGTACACATGCATCCTGCGGAAGCGGCCGAGCGGCTTCGAATAGTACGTCACCTCGGAGACGGCACCATGGGGAACATCCTTCGTATCCATGAAATCCGCGCCCGGGACGTGCATGAGGCTCCAGACATTGCCGTTCGATTCGCTCGTCAACGGATTCTTCGGATCGACCGTGGACACGTTGTCGATCATGAACGTGTACCGGTACGAGCCGGGGGCGAGGGGACCCGCTACCGTTTCCCAGACGCCGTCGGAGCTCTTCGTCATCATGACATTCCTGAATTGTTCGGGAAGATCGGATCCTCCGATCTTCACTACCGACGCCGCCGGAGCGAAGACGCGGAATGTGACGCCGCCTCCCGGGACGATCTGAACGGACGTCAATGTGTCGTTAGGGGAGAGCCTGTACCCCTGAGCGGATGCCTGTCCGGCGCCGATCACGACGATCAGCAGCGCCGACAGCATGGACGTAATGAATGGCGAAGCCTCTGCGAGTGTGCGTATCATGAGCGTTGGTTCCTTGATGGATTGTGATGTGTGTGAATCTTCGTGTGCATTGTGTATTTAATATAGGGGAGGTTCATCGTCGATGCAACACCGGTGCACGGACGTGCGCGGGCACTCCCTGTGTCGGATCCATGTTAACAAGTAACGGGACGCATAGTCCGCCAATCTTTCCACCAACCCCCAATACCCATGAAAACACTCAAGATCGTTGCAGCGGTGATTGCCGGATTGATCGGCATCGTGCTCGTCGTCGCAGCCATTGCTCCCAAGGACTATGGCGTCGTGCGAGAGATAACCATTGCGAAACCGCTGCCCGCCGTGTACGAGTACGCACGCCTGTTGAAGAACCAGAACCATTACAGCGTCTGGGCGAAAAAGGATCCGTCGATGGTAACCGAATTCCGCGGCGAAGACGGCACAGTCGGATTCGTTTCCGCGTGGGACAGCAAGATGGACGACGTCGGCAAGGGCGAGCAGGAGATCACATCGATCGTCGAAGGCAGGCGCATCGACTACGAACTTCGCTTCATACAACCGTTCGAATCGAAGGATCAGGCATTCATGACATTCGAACCGGCGGGGACGGACCAGACGAAAGTGAGCTGGGGGTTCAAGGGAAGGATGGATTTCCCGATGAATCTTCTGCTCCTGGTGATGGACATGGAGGGGATGCTCGGCAAGGATTTCTCCGACGGGCTCGGCAATTTAAAAACGATTTTGGAGCAGCGTCAGTAGCGGCGCCGCCCGCGGAGGCAGCGTGCTCCCGCGGGCCGTACCCGTGCGACATGCATGCTCAATCCCTCGGCAGGATCCTCGTCGATTCCCTGACGACGAACTCCGTATCCAGCACGACACGCTCCACCTGGAACGCGGACGTAGATTCGATGTTGCGTATGAGGATCTCCGCGGCCATGCGGCCGATCTCGTGCTGCGGCGCGCGGATCGTCGTCAGCGGAACGGGATAGATCTTCGCATAGGAGATGTCGTCGTTGCCGACGATCGAGATATCCTCGGGCACGCGTATCCCCATCTCCTTCAGCGCCAACATGACGGCGAGCGCCTGGCGGTCGTTGAAACAGACGATGGCGGTCGGGTAATCCTCGCGCACCTTATGGGCGAAATACTCCTTCGTCTTCGCGAAACTCTCATCGAAATCCGCCCCGATGTATGCGACGAACTCCTTCTTGAAGATGAGCGGGCTTTCGCTGAACGCATAACGGAATCCCTCGATGCGCTCCTGCGTATGCGAGGAGTTTTCGGGACCGGCGAAGTGCACGATATGCTGGTGGCCGCTGTCGATGAGGTACTTCACCGCCTTCTTGATTGCCTTGATGTTGTCGATTGCCACGACGTTGGCCTGGATGCCCATCACCTCTTCAAGCAGTACGAACGGATAGTTGATCATCTTCAGTTTGAACAAATGTTCGATCTCCGTGGACCCCACAACCGTCGGTGCAATGATCACGCCCTTGATGTCCTTCGCCGAGAAGAGATGCGAATACTTCTTCTCCCACTTATGGTCGCTGTTCGAACTCGTCACAAGGAGCGAATACCCCTTGCTTGCCGCATACTCCATCGCGCCGGCAGCGATCGACGTGTAGAACGGATAATTGATATCCTTGATGATGATGCCGATGCTCTTGTCCTGGTTTCCGTTTTTCAAATTCCGCGCCACGCCCTTCGGCCTGAAATTCAGCTCCTTCATCACGTCCACGATATGATCCCGCGTCGAGGGCTTGACTGTGCTTTTTCCGTTGATCACGGCGGACACGGTGCCTTTTGAAACGGCGGCCTTTTTAGCGACATCATCGATTGTAATCTTTTTCATATGGATCTCTGTTATTGAATAAAACACCTGCACAATTAAACCGTTTTAATTTACTATTTTTAACAATCAAATGATACAATAGGATAAAAAATTTTCCATCCGCCCTGCAGTAAAGTTAACAACTTGTTGATATGTGAATAACGAGAAAACGGCCAATATTGGCGGGATTGGAATGCACCTTCCCGCCCGCATTCGCGCTGCAAAGCCCCCGTTTTGCCCGTCTTCCGACCGCATCCTCCCCCTGGAATCCACACAGGCAGGGCAAAGATACACATCACGCGGTGAATCGGTTCAATAATAAAAAAACCAACATAATTCAGGTTATTGAGGATTTTAATTCGTATTTTCATTGTATTGTATGGAATCGCAGAACAGCGGATTCTTCACCGGGACCATTGAACAAGATTGGATAGCGGAATGAAACACACGGCGCTCTTTCTGTCTCTCATCGCCTGTATCGCACTGGGCGCGGCACGCACGCCTGCGGCACCCCAGACTCCCCGTCAGGGCGAACACGGTTCCGGCTCCTTTGTCACCGGCTCGTATGAAAACCTCCTCGCGACGCATCTCGTAAAATCGGACGCCGAGGTACAGGCAAAGATCGCGCATGCGTTCGCGCAGCTCTTCCACGGCGACCCCTCGTCGCAGGCCCTGTACTTCCCCGTCGGCGCGGACATGGCGTACATCGAAGACATTAACAATAACGATGTGCGCACCGAAGGCATGTCGTACGGGATGATGATCGCCGTCCAACTGAACAAAAAAAACGAATTCGACAGGCTCTGGAAGTGGGCCAAGACGCACATGCAGCACACGAGCGGACCGCACAAGAACTTTTTCGCGTGGCATTGCCGGACCGACGGCACAAAGATCGACCGGAATGCCGCCTCGGACGGCGAAGAGTGGATCGTGACGGCGCTCTTTTTCGCCTCGGCGCGCTGGGGCAACGGCGAGGGCATATATAACTACAATCGGGAAGCGCAGACAATCCTGCACACGATGCTCCACAAGGAGGAACAGCCGGGAGGCACGGACTCCGTGACGAACATGTTCAGCAAACAGGAACATCAGGTCGTCTTCGTGCCGGGCACGGAGGGGGCGCGCTTCACCGATCCGTCGTATCATCTTCCTCACTTCTATGAATTATGGTCCCGGTGGGCCGAACGGGACAATGCCTTCTGGTCCGAGGCCGCACGCGTGAGCCGGTCGTACTTGAAACGAACGGTGCACCCCGCGACCGGACTCGCCCCCGAATACTCTCACTTCGACGGACGTCCCATCCTTCCCTGGGGGACCGAGAGCAAGGATTTCCGGTTCGACGCCTGGCGCGTCGCGATGAATGTCGCCGTCGATCATCAGTGGTTTGCGAGGGACCCGTGGGCCGTCGAGCAATCGGACCGCCTGCTCACATTTTTTGCGGCGCAGGGGGTACGCTCATACGGGAATCAATACACGCTCGACGGGAGGAAGCTCGCCGACGATCACAGCACGGGACTCGTCGCCATGAACGCCGTCGCCTGTCTCGCGGCAACCACGCCCGTGAGGAAGGAGTTTCTCGAAGACCTCTGGAACGCGAAGGTGCCCGAGGGCCGGTATCGCTATTACGACGGTCTCCTTTACATGCTCGGGCTCCTGCAGACGAGCGGCCAGTTCAGGATCTACGAACCCTCATCGGCCGCGTCGTACATCTCCGTAGACGCGGGCGTGTTCACGATCGCCGCATCGGGCGTTGCGGCGCCGCTTTCCGTCAGTTCGAACGAATTCCCCGGCGTGCACCGCGTGCTCTCGCATCTTCAAACGGATATCGGGGCCGTCACAGGCGTGAGGCCGGTGATTGTGACCGATTCGGTCCCGGGGACCGCGGAGATCATTATCGCCGGAACGATCGGAAGGAATCCGTTGATCGACCGCCTCATCAGCGAACATAAACTCGACGTCGTGGGCATCGCGGGCACACGCGAGTCGTTCGTGATGCAGGTCGTCGACCGGCCGTTCCCGAACGTCGCGCGCGCGCTCGTCATCGCCGGCAGCGACAAGCGCGGCACCATCTTCGGCATGTACGACCTGTCCGCTAAGATCGGTGTGAGCCCATGGTACTGGTGGGCCGATGTGCCCATCCGGAAACACGCATCTCTCTATATGAATACGCACCGCGTCGTGCAACGCGAACCGAAGGTCCGCTACCGCGGCATTTTCATCAACGACGAGGCGCCGGCGCTGTCGGGATTGACGGCGGAAAAATTCGGCGGCTTCAACAGCAGATTCTACGATCATGTCTTCGAGCTCATCCTGCGCCTGAAGGGCAACTACCTGTGGCCGGCGATGTGGGGCCGGTCTCTCTTCGCCGACGATTCCCTGAGCGCGCCGCTCGCCGACGAATACGGCGTTGTGCTCGGCACCTCGCACCACGAACCGATGGTGCGCGCGCATGTGGAATGGAGCACGCCGCCGCGCGGGCCATGGAGCTACGAAAAAAACGACAGCACCCTTCGCGAGTTCTGGCGCGAGGGCATTAGGCGCATGGGCACACACGAAACGATCGTCACGGTCGGCATGCGTGGCGACGGCGACGAACCCATGACGCAGGACGCGAACATCGCACTCCTTGAACGCATCGTGCGCGATCAGCGCGCCATCATCAGCGAGGTCACCGGCAAGGACGTATCGACGGTCCCGCAGCTCTGGGCGCTCTACAAGGAAGTGCAGGAGTATTTCGATCGGGGCATGCGCGTGCCCGACGATGTGACGCTTTTGCTGTGCGACGACAACTGGGGCAACATCCGCAAACTTCCGAAACTCGCAGACAAGCCCCGCACTGGCGGCTACGGCATCTATTATCACTTCGACTACGTCGGCGGCCCGAGGAATTATAAATGGGTGAACACGAACCAAATCTCGCGCGTGTGGGAACAGATGCACCTCGCCTACGAGTACGGCGCGCGTGAGATCTGGATCGTAAACGTCGGCGACATCAAGCCGATGGAATTCCCCACGGAGTTCTTCCTCGACTATGCGATGGATCCCGACGCCTGGCCCGCCGAGCGCCTGCCGGAGTATACACGACGATGGGCGGAGCGACAGTTCGGACCGAAGAACGTCCGAGAGATCGCCGGCATACTCACGGCATATACGACGTATAACAGCCGGCGGAAGCCCGAACTCCTGTCGTCCGACACGTACAGCCTGACGAATTATCGCGAGGCGGAAACCGTTGTCGCCGACTATCAGGCGCTCGCTTCGAGGGCGCAGTCCGTCTACGACGCCCTCTCCGCGGATGCGAAAGATGCGTACTACCAGCTCGTCCTCCACCCGGTGCTCGCATGCGCGAACCTCTACGATCTGTACTGCACCGTCGGGCGCAACCGCCTCTATGCTGAACAGGGGCGCGCACTGGCGAACATGCTCGCAGCCCGCGCGCGAGAGCTCTTCCGGAAGGATTCGGCAATCAGTTATTATTACAACCACATCATGGCCGGCGGCAAATGGAACCATATGATGGACCAGACGCACATCGGCTACACGTCATGGCAGCAGCCGGAAGCCGACACGATGCCGCATGTGCGGACGGTTTCCCTCCCCGCGGCCGCCGACATGGGCGTCGCCGTCGAAGGATCCGCGTCATGGTGGCCGAAGGATACAGCTGCCGCATGCCTTCCGCGGTTCGACCGGTTCAACGAACAAACGTATTACATCGACATCTTCAATCGCGGCTCGTCTCCGTTCGCATTCACCGTCCGGGCATCGAAACCGTGGATCAGGCTGAGCGTCCCGAAAGGACGCGTCTCGATCCAGGAACGCGTGCTCGTGAGCATCGATTGGAAAACGGTACCCGCAGGCACACGCGATGGATCGGTCACGATAACGGGAGCGAATCGCAAGACGGTCACCGTGCGGATCGTGGCAGACAATCGGGCGATCCCTGCGTCCGCGATGTGGAGGGGATTTGTGGAAAGCAACAATTACGTCTCCATCGAAGCGTCGCACTTCACGAATGCCGTGTCATCCGCATCAGCCGGGTGGCGTGCGATCCCCTCGCTCGGCCGATCACACCCGGCATCGCCGGCGCTCCCGCAACTGGCGGCAATGACGCCGACTCCGGTCACTGCTCCGATGCAGACACTCGGCGGCCCGTCGCCGCGTCTCGAATACTCACTGTATCTCTTCACCGCGGGGAAAGCGTCTGTGACAGTGCATCTCTCCCCCACGCTGAATTTCAACGAATCGGACGGACTGCGCTATGCGGTGTCGTTCGACGACGAGAAGCCGCAGATCGTGAATATGCACAGCCGCTCGGCACAGAGCCATTGGGACGCGTGGGTGAGCAACAACGTCATCACATGCACCTCGACGCACGCGCTCGCAGCACCCGGCGCGCATGTGTTGAAATTCTGGATTGTCGATCCGGGCGTCGTGCTGCAGAAAATCGTCGTTGAAACGGGCGCTGTGAAGCCGAGCTACCTCGGCCCGCCCGAATCGTTTTTTTATAATTCCGCATCACACACGTCCCATTAAGAGACTCACTCAATGAAGAATATTTCGCTGTATTCACTTTGTGCCGTACTCCTGATCGCGATCGGGGCCGGCGCGAACGCGCAGAAGAACCATCATTTCTATAATCCGGTCCTCGCCGGCTTTTATCCCGATCCGAGCGTCTGCAAGGTGGGAAGCGACTTCTACCTCGTGAACTCCTCCTTCGCGTACTTCCCCGGGCTCCCCATCTTCCACAGCACCGATCTTGCGCATTGGGAACAGATCGGACATATCATGGACCGTCCCTCGCAACTGAACCTCGACGGCGCCGGCGTCTCGCGCGGACTCTTCGCGCCGGCGATCCGGTTCCACGACGGAGTGTTTTACGTCGTCTGTACGCTGGTCGACAAGGGCGGCAACTTCATCGTCACTGCGACGGATCCCAAAGGTCCCTGGTCCGATCCCGTCTTCCTCCCCGCGGTGAACGGCATCGATCCCTCGCCGTACTTCGACGACGACGGAAAGGCGTACATCATCTACAACAGCATCCCCCCGGGCGATAGCTCGCTATACGACGGGCATCGGACGATCCGGATCATCGAATTCGATACGAAGACGCTTGCGACGGTCGGTCCGAATACGATCCTTATCAACGGAGGCACGGACATCGCAAAGAAGCCCGTGTGGATCGAGGGGCCGCATATATTCACGAAGGACGGATACTACTACCTCATCGCCGCCGAAGGCGGCACCGCCGACCAACATTCCGAGGTCGTGTTTCGGAGCCGCTCGCTCATGGGGCCGTTCGTGTCGCACGAAAAAAATCCGATCCTCACACAACGGCATCTCGACCGTTCGCGAAAGGATCCCATCACAACAACGGGTCACGCCGATTTCGTGCGGTTGGACAACGGCGACTGGTGGACCGTGTTCCTCGGCGTTCGCCCGTACCTGATTGCCGACGGCGAGTACTATAACACGGGCCGGGAAACATTCCTCGCACCCGTCACATGGGATGACGGCTGGCCTGTGATCGTCCCGGGAAGGGAGGAAGTGAAATACTCCTATCCCCTGCCCCTCCTCACCCCGGAGGCCGCCAAGCCGTTCCGCTTCAGCGGCAACCTGACCTTTCGTGACGAGTTCTCATCGCCCGCACTCGCGTTCCAATGGGTGTTCCTGCGGACACCGCGGGAACAATGGTACGACTTCACATCGCGCCCCGGCTCACTCACCATGAAACTGCGCCCCGAAACGTGCGCTGGCTCAGGACAGCCGAGCTTCGTCGGCCACCGCCAGCAGCACCTCAAAGGGACAGCCGCTACAGAACTTGTCTTCACTCCGGCAGCGGAGAACGAAAAGGCGGGCATCGCCCTCTTCCATAACGAAACGCATTTTTATTATCTGTGCACATCGATGAAGGACGGCGCTTCTGTGGTGCAGCTCTTCCGGTCCGCCGTACAGGCAGGGAAGGACATGGAGCTCATGATGTCGCGTGCCCTACCAAAGAACGCGCACACGCATCCCGTCGGCCTGAAGATCGAAGCGCGCGGCGATTCGTACGCGTTCTTCTACAAGACTCACAAGGAACGCTGGTCGCTGCTGAAGGACCGCGTCGATGCCACATTCGTCAGCACGCGCACTGCCGGCGGATTTGTCGGATGTCTCTACGCACTCTATGCAACATCGCTCGGCGCACCGTCCGCTTCGACGGCATCATTCAACTGGTTCGACTATTCCGGCGGCGACACGATCTATCCGAAACGCTGATCGGCCGGTTAGCCTGAACAACAACGCACTCCACACACAACAATGATCGGAGCGGGGGATGCATGAATTATCTTGAATCGGTATTCGGGTTGGATGGGAAGGTGATTGTAATCACGGGCGGCACGGGGATCCTCGGAAGCGCGATGGCATCGGGATTGTTGTACGCCGGCGCGGCCGTCGTGCTCCTCGGCACGAGCGACGAGAAGATCAAACGCGTCGTCGATACGCTCAAGCCGATCGGCAGAGAGGTGATCGGACTGAAATGCAACGTGCTCGACGAGGAGAGCGTGAACGCGGCGCACGCCGCGGTCCTGAAGCGGTTCGGTCGGATCGATGTGCTCATCAATGCGGCAGGCGGGAATCTGCCCGGCGCCACCATCGGCGTCGATCAGACGATCTTCGACCTGCAGATGAAGCAATTCTCGCAGGTCGTGGACCTCAACCTGAACGGCACCGTGCTTCCCACGCTCGTCGTCGGCAGGACAATGGCGAACCAGAAGAGCGGATCGATCATCAACATCTCGTCGATGGCGGCGGCGCAGGCGATCACGCGCGTCGTCGGGTATTCGGCCGCCAAGGCTGCCATCGATAATTTCACGAAATGGATGGCGGTGGAATTCGCGCACAAGTTCGGCAGCGGCATTCGCGTGAATGCGATCGCGCCCGGCTTCCTCTTGACGGACCAGAACCGCGCGCTCCTCACGAATCCCGACGGATCGCTCACCGCACGCGGCATCACCATCATCGAGAAGACTCCGTTCAAACGGTTCGGCGAACCCGACGAACTCATCGGGGCGATCCTTTGGCTCTCGAGCGACGCCTCAAAATTCGTCACCGGCACGGTCATACCGATCGACGGCGGCTTCAGCGCATTCAGCGGCGTGTAAGGCCGAACTCAACAATCAACGATATTCAATGCATATGAACAGAACAATAATCTGCCTTCTCATCCTTGCACTGCTCTGCTCTGTTCCGGTCCCGGCACAGCTGCGGCTTCCGAAACTCATCGGCAACGGCATGGTGCTGCAGCGCGACGCGGCGGTAAAGGTCTGGGGCTGGGCCGCTCCGGGCGAGCGCGTCGACGTGCGGTTCAACGACTCGGTGTGGCATGCAACCGCGGACAGTCTCGGCGCGTGGTCTGCAATACTATCGAACCTGAAGGCGGGTGGCCCCTCGACGATGACGATCACGGCTTCGGACACTGTGACGATTCGCGACGTCGTTGTCGGCGACGTGTGGATCTGTTCCGGCCAGTCGAATATGGAACTCCACATGAGCAGGGTGAGTCCGATCTACAGGGCGGACATCGCGGCCTCCGCGAATCCGTTCATCCGCCAGTTCACGGTCCCTCAAAATTACAACTTCACCCGGCCGCAGCAAGATCTTCAATCGGGCGACTGGGAGTCCGCAGATCCGGCGACGGTGCTGCGCTTCTCTGCGGCTGCGTATTTTTTCGCCCGCGAACTGTACGCACGACATCATGTTCCGATCGGCTTCATCAACGCCAGCCTCGGCGGCTCACCGGCCGAGGCGTGGATGAGCGAGGGGGCCTTGAAACAATTTCCCGCGCATCTCGCCGAGGCTCAAAAATACAAGGATACATCGCTCATCGTCCGTATCGACAGCATGGACAGGGCGAGGTCTAACGCTTGGTACGGACTGTTGCGGGAGAAGGACGAGGGCTGCAAGGACGCCGTCCATCCCTGGTCGTCCACCGGCGTGAAGACAGCGGACTGGCAGGTCATGAACGTACCCGGGTACTGGTCCGCAACGCCGCTTGGTCCCGTCAACGGCGTCGTGTGGTTCCGCAAGGACGTCAATGTGCCGGCGCGCATGACGGGCGTCCCCGCCGCGCTGACACTGGGAAGGATCGTCGATGCCGATTCGGTGTTTGTGAACGGCGTCTGTGTCGGCACGACAGGCTACCAGTATCCCCCGCGCCGGTACACGATCCCCGCAGGACTGCTCAAGGCCGGCCGAAATACGATCGTCATACGCGTGATCAGCACAAGCGGCAGCGGCGGCTTCGTGTTGGATAAGCCGTACGAGATCTCGGCCAACGGGAAGACGGTTGACCTGAAGGGGCCCTGGCGCTTCCGGCTCGGCGCCGTGATGGAGCCGCTGGCGAGCCAGACGTTCATCCGATGGAAACCGGTTGGACTCTACAACGGCATGTTCTCGCCGTTGCGGAACTACGCCATCAAGGGAGTCGTCTGGTATCAGGGAGAATCGAACGCGGGTCGTCCGGCTGAATATGTCGGTCTCTTCCCCGCGCTCATTCGCGATTGGCGTACCACGCTGCAGCAGGGTGATGTTCCCTTCATTTTTGTACAGCTGCCGAACTTCATGGAGGCGAAATCCGTTCCCTCTGAAAGCAACTGGGCGTTGCTGCGCGAGGCGCAGGCGAAGGCGCTTTCGCAGCCGAACACCGCTATGGCCGTCGCGATCGACATCGGCGAATGGAACGACATCCATCCGCTGAATAAAAAAGACATCGGCAAGAGGCTCGCACTCGCCGCCGAAAGCATTGCGTATGGAGACACAAGTATTGTGCACTCCGGCCCGGCCTTTCAATCGATGTCAATCAAGGGAAACAGGGCGGTGCTCTCGTTCGCACACATCGGCGGAGGCCTCATCACACGGGGAGGCAAGGCGCTCAATGGATTCGCCGTCGCGGACAGCAGCGGGAAGTTTTTCTTTGCACACGCACGAATCGTAAGGAACACTGTCGTCGTGTGGCACGATAAGGTTGCACATCCGGCAGCGGTGCGCTATGCGTGGGCCGACAATCCACAGAGTGCGAATCTCTATAATAAAGCCGGACTGCCGGCGTCGCCGTTCAGAACAGATGATTGGCGGGCCAGATAGGGCTTCGCGGGGCGCAGGAATAGAGATATCGATACACAAGGACTAGGAGTGAACGAATGGCATTCGAAGAAACGTGGCGATGGTTCGGTCCGAACGATCCCTACTCGCTGAAAGAGATCAAACAGACGGGCGCCACGGGCATCGTCACGGCGCTGCATCAAATCCCCGTGGGAGACGCGTGGCCCGTTGAAAAGATCCTCGAACGCAAACGCATGATCGAAGCCGAAGGCATGACATGGTCCGTCGTCGAGAGCGTGCCTGTGCATGAGGACATCAAGAAGAGATCGGGCTCGCACGCGCGCTGCATCGAAAATTACAAAACGACGCTGCGCAATCTCGCCGCATGCGGCATCGATACCGTGTGCTATAATTTCATGCCCGTGCTGGACTGGTCGCGCACCGACCTGAACGTCGTATTCACAGACGGTTCGATCACAACACGGTTCCAGTACATCGTCTATGCGGCGTTCGACCTGTTTGTGCTCCGCCGGCCGAACGCGGAGGCCGATTATACTCCGTCGCAGCTGCGGAAGGCGAAGGAACATTTCGACACGCTCGACGACGATGGCATACTGTCGCTGACACAGACCGTCCTCTACGGCCTGCCGGGCTCGCTCGAAGAATTGTCTCTCGAGGAATTCCGCCTGGCCCTCCTTGAATACGCGCACATCGGCGACGCGGAGCTTCGTGCCAATCTGTATGCCTTCCTCCGGGAGGTCACGCCTGTAGCCGCCGAGGCAGGCATCTTCATGGCGATACACGCGGATGATCCGCCGTGGCCGCTCTTCGGACTGCCGCGCGTCGTCTCCACCGAAGAGGACATCGCCCGGCTGCTCGCGGCCGCGGACACGCCGGCAAACGGACTGACACTCTGCACCGGCTCGTTCGGCGCCGGATTCACGAACGACCTCGTGCACATGGCCGAACGATTCGCCGGGCGCATCAACTTCCTCCACCTCCGCAACGTTACGCGCAGCATCGACAGGGATTTCATGGAGGCGGATCACCTGAATGGAG
This sequence comes from Bacteroidota bacterium, assembly GCA_030824175.1. Lineage (GTDB taxonomy): Bacteria > Bacteroidota > Ignavibacteria > UBA10030 > UBA8401 > CAISDA01. The sequence continues at coordinate 19,966 of JAVBYH010000383.1, forward strand.
ACATCGACCTTTACGGTGTCATGAAGGCATTGCTCGTCGAGCAGCGCCGCCGCATCGAAGCGGGTCGGCGGGATTCGCGCATTCCCATGCGCCCCGACCACGGCCATCTCATGCTGCCGGACATGGACAGGAAGAACATCTACCCCGGATATTCGCTCTTCGGACGAATGCGCGGTCTCGCCGAATTGCGCGGACTCGAGACGGGCATCCGGCGGGAGCTCAAGCTGTAGCGGCAGCCATGCACCCGCATCGCTCACCCTTCGGGGACGCCG
>JAVBYH010000344.1 GCA_030824175.1 Bacteroidota bacterium
CTTTCGAGCGACCCATCGCCGCTCGTGAAAAACGGATCGGTATATGCGTCGGCCGCGGAAGGATAGGTTGTCGTTAATTTGGCAAAGGAAAGCTGGTTCTTCGCATTCGTCACGAAGAGGGCAAAGTCTGCAGCCTCTGTCTGATGCCGTGAGGCGGCCATGACCGCGAGCGCCATGGCTGCGAGTTCGTGCCTGCCCGAGACTCCGACAACGACCGGCGCAACATCCGTCTGTGCGTAGATGGCCGGCGCGTTCACGGCGATGCGCTTCAGGAACACGGGCCCCGTGAACATCATGGCTGTCTGTCCCGATTGGTACGATTCGACGATCATCGATCCGGGTTTCATAATAGATTCGCTTTGGAGGTATCCCTCCCTGTAGAGCTGCACCCAGCGGTCGACAAGCAGCACGCCGCGCTCGCAGTTGAATCGGGCGCATGCGAGCGCCGAGTCCGCCATCATGACGCCCTCAGACTCGAGCATCATGGGCAGGTAGCTGTCCTTGCCGATATTCCAGAAGGATGCGAATCTGCCGGTCCGGTCCTTGTACGTTTTAATGAACGCGACGAGTTCCGTGAACGTCGCAGGCAGATCGGATCGCGAGAATCCGGCGTCCCGGAGATAGCGCTCGTTATAAATAAGAATATATGTGTTCAGATACCATGGCACGGCTGCGACTTTCCCGTCGAACGTGCACAGTTCCAGTGCGTTGGGCAGGAATGTCGAGCCGCCCTCACCGACGGCTGCCGTAAGGTCAGCGAGCGCCCCCATAGCGTTGAACTTGGCGAGGAAATCGGCCGAGAGGTTCACGACATCGGGTGCATTGCCCGCGGCTGCCGACGCCAGCAGTTTCTGGATGGCGGCATCGTACGGTACGTCTACCCACCGGATCGTCACACCTGGATGCAGATGTTCATAGTCGCGTATCACCCCATGGAAATAATCGTCGAACGCCGGCGAGAGCGAGAGCGTCCAGAATTCTATGACTGTGCGCGTCTCCTTCGGGGCGCACCCGTTGAGAGGGAGGCACACTGCTGCGGCGATCCAGAAGGCACGGCAGAGAAAAAGGATTTTTGTTACAGTCGGGTTCATGCGACACTGATCCGGTTTAAATATCAATGAGGGCCGCCTGGCGGCGGCCCTCATCGCGCTTTGTTCAATGACACGCTTACTTCAACAGCATCAGCTTCTTCGCACTTGTGAACGATGTTCCGTCCGCTCCCCTGGCCTCGATGCGGTAGATATACACACCGCTTGCGAGACGCGAGGCATTAAAGTGCACCGCGTGGACGCCCTGCTGCAGATCGCCGTTGGCGAGCTCGGCGACGCGCTGCCCGAGAAGGTTGAACACCGTGAGCGTCACATGCGACTTCGCCGCGAGCGAAAAACGAATCGTCGTCGATGGATTGAACGGGTTGGGATAGTTTTGCGACAGCGCATAGTCCTGAGGCATGAACTCCTCTTTTCCAACCGACGTCGTCGTTGCCTTCTTGTAGTACGCCGCGATCCAGAGGTCCGTATTCAATCCCCAGTTCGGCTGCGTCGTTGTGAAGTCGCCGTACGTCTTGTCGCTGTATTTTTCCCAGACGCGATTGGCACCGTCGCCCTGGCCGTCCTTGTCCAGATACATCGCGATCGTGTCGTTCGCCGTCACGGTGTGTTCGAAGCCGATGAAGACGGGGCCGTTCACCTTGAGCGGGCTGTCGAGGATGACGACGTTCCCGGCCTTCGTCGTATCGATCTTGTCCGCCATGATCATCACCGTGGCGAGCGTGGAATCGGGCTTGCCCGATGCGGCGACCGTTTTCACGACAAGCAGCACGGTATCGGCGTCTCCGACAATCTTCTTATAGGCAAACCATGCCGTGAAGCCGGAGAGCACGTCGTTCTTTTTCAGCGGGAAGCGTTCGTACTTGCCGACATCGCCGTACCCGTTCGTCCCTGCGATGAAACCTGCGCCGTACGGGTTCTTGAACAGCGTAGCCGTGTTGCCGTAGAACAGCGTATCGAGCGTGCTGACGACGAGGCTGGCATTGTTCGAGAAGGCCGCGATGCCGTTGTTCGTGCCCATGATGAACGCCAGGAAGGTATCGTTCGCCAGCGGGAGGACGTCCACCGCGCCCGTGCCGTTGCCGTTCGACACCTTGCCGATGGACGGCGAGTTGAAGTCGGCCTTCGCCGCGGACGGCGTCGTCACATCGACGATCGAGATGCGCTCGTCGGTGAACGGCGAACCGTCGTTCGGGTAGTAGCACATCACATATTTCTTCGCGAGGCGTTCGAAATACTTGATCGCCGTCACGTCCGTGCCGACGACGCCTGTCGAGATGCTATCCAGCATGGCGCCAGCGGCGCTGTAGCGGTAGAGCGCGCGGCCGTAGGATTTGATGAAGAGCGAGCCGTCCGACGCGGGGGCGACGCTCGGAACGGACCCGAGATTGCCGTTGGAGAGCGTGATCACCTCGGCCGTGAATTTATTTCCGTTCGTCGTCGTGGAGAACTTGACGATCTTG
>JAVBYH010000093.1 GCA_030824175.1 Bacteroidota bacterium
ATGATGCGCGGGATATTGATCGTCAGGATCACATCGGCGACCGGCCTGTCGTGCGGTATCGGATAGCCGCTGTCGCAGATGACCAATGTGTCTCCGTGGCCCATGCCCGCCACGATGAGGGCAAGTTCTGAATGAAGGATGCCTTTCTTTTTCATGCGCTGCTTCCTTTCCCGGATTGTGAAATTGGTCGTACATGCATTAATGCACCTCGTCGGTACATCGTTGTGGGGTCAGTGCTCATAACGTCCGTATAATTCGGCAGCCTCCATCATCGCGTTGATATTTTCGATCGGCGTGCCGGGGGAGATGTTGCTGCCGTCCTGAACGATCAATCCCCGTTTGGGTCCGAGTATTTCGATCACCCTCCGCGTCGCCTGCCTGACGGCGTCGGGAGTGCCGCTGTAAATGAGCATCGGGTCTACGTTGCCAACGAGCACGACGCGTCCTCCCATGACGTCTGCAATGTGGTCCAGATCGACCTGGTACCCGAATCCCTGGTATTCATTGATGCGCAGTTCGTCGGCAAAGATCGACAACAGGTGGTCCGTCTTGCCGCACATGTGCATCGAGAGGTAGCCGTCGAAGTGGTTGCGCAGGCGAAGTTCTTCCTGCAGCACGACGCTGCGGTATTGCTCCGCGGAAAGAGACATGGCGAGGTCGTCGGTCCAGGCGAAATCTTTCGGTGTCGGCAATTGTTCGACCTCCCAGCACATGTCGAGGTACTCGATCAGTTTGTCGACGATGATGCGCAGCAATTCGCGCATGAAATCGGGGCGGTCGCAGACGGCTTCGAACGCCTCGACCTGCCCCATCAGGTCGCCGGCTATGCCGAAGGGGCCGTCCGAGGTGTGGGTGAGGTGCGGAGCGGACCCCGGATAAAAGACCGGTCCGCCGCGGAACCGAACCGGATATTTTTCGGCGACGTCGATCATCGTCTTGCGGTAAGAAAGCTGGCGTGCATTGATGCCTGAGTTGAGGAAGTCCATTTTTTCGAGCATGCGCAAGTCGGCGTCGTTCCTGATCCAGCCGCGTCCGACCCAGGGAATGTCGTCATCCGGGAAATGGATCGTGCATCCGAGGCTTCCCGCCTCGAAAGTATTCTGGAAATCGGTCCATGCGCCGACCCACGCCCCGGTGATGGAATACGCGTCCGTGCGAATGTTCTCCATCAGCCATTGCTGCGCGAGGATCTGCGTTCGCAGCATTGTTTCGGGATCCGCGTAATAGTCCCTGAACCGGACGCCGACTTTCGGCACAAGAAAGCGATGCGCGATCGCGGGAATGACGGGTACGCGGTCGGGCGTTTCAAAGCGCCGCGCGTGTTGAACGCGTTGGCGCCGTGCTTCGATTTCGTCTGCTGCGATCCCAATTTCAGTGATGCTGGCCATCGGTGTCGAGTCTGTGGTGAATGAATAGTTCGATGTCTGCCCTGAACGGTGCGGACGGCTGTGCTCCCGGTGTGGTGACGGAGATCGCGGCGGCTGCGCAGCCGAACCTGACTGCGTCGTACAGAGGCATCTCTTCTCCGAGGGCCACGGCAAGGGCGCCGTTAAACACATCTCCCGCGGCCGTGGTATCGATCGCGCGGACGGGAAATCCCGGTACGAAGGCGTTCAACGATTCGCTCGCGACGTAGACCCCGCGTTCGCCAAGCGTGATGATGACGGTGTCGACCCCTTTGCCGCGCAGGAACAGGGCAGCGTCGCGGATGCGGTCGTCGGACGTGAGCGCGATCCCCGTGAGCGTTTCGGCCTCGGTTTCATTCGGCGTAAGCACGGACACAGTCTCCAGCAATGCGTCATCGAGCGGCTGCGCCGGAGCGGGATTCAGAATGACGGGCACGCCTGCTGCGCGTGCGATCGCGACGGCTTCACTCACCGAGGCGAGCGGGATCTCGAGTTGAACGAGGAGAAGCCTCGACGATTCTATGGCCGATCGTGCGGTCTGCACCTGGTTTCGGTCAAGACAATTGTTCGCACCCGGAGCGACGCCGATGCAGTTCCGGCCTTCCGCGTCCACGAAGATGACGGCTACCCCGTTCGGCCCGGCGTCGTCGACGACGCTGTAGTCGAGACGCATCCGTTCCTCCCGATACGCGGCGAGTGCCTGCGCCCCCATCGTATCCCGGCCTGTGCGCGTGACGAAGTGAATGTCGGCGCCTGCGCGCGACGCGGCGACAGCCTGATTCGCCCCCTTGCCTCCCTGTGCGGTCAGGAATCTGCCGCCCAGCACCGTCTCGCCGGGCTTGGGAAAGCGGGGAAGATTGAGGATGAGATCGACATTCGAGCTGCCGACGACTGTGATCTGCGGTTTCATAGCGTTCGCTGGACTTACGATGCGCGCCGCCGTCGGACCATCTGCGTCGGAGGCGCCGAAAAAATTTCTCTTGACTTTCCCGAATAATAAAATTATTTTATTCAAAGTTATGTTAGCGGTAACACAAAAGCAAGTAAAATATATTTTTTTCTTTCGATATGTTAACGGTAACATAGACGGCGCCCGTCAGGA
>JAVBYH010000023.1 GCA_030824175.1 Bacteroidota bacterium
TCGCAACCATCTGAGCTTCTCGCCGATCGAAGCGGGCCAGATCTCCTCCGTGTTCGGAGGGCTGATCTATTTTCTGCCCATCTTCGCGGGCACCATCGCCGACAAGATCGGATTCCGGAAGGCGTTCTCGTTCGCATTCTTCGTGCTCGGGCTCGGCTATTTTCTCGTCGCCACCACCGGCATCGGCTTCTTCCGGCCGGTGTACGCAGGCCTGCCGATGTACTGGACGCTCATCGCAATCTTCATCTTCACTGCCATCGGCGGCTCGTTCATCAAGCCCTCGGTGCTCGGCACCGTGGCGGTCGCGTCGAAGCCCGAGACGAAATCGCTCGGCTACGCCGTCTACTACTGGCTCGTGAACATCGGCGGCGCCGTGGGCCCCGTACTCGCCTTCATCGTGCGCGACACGGTCGGCATCGAATTCGTCTATCTCGTCTCGAGCGTCAGCTGCGTCCTCATGTTCGTCGTGAACCATTTCTTCTACAACGAAGTCAAGACCGGCGCCGCCGCGGCCCCCGTGGAGACGCTCGCCGTGAAGTTGAAGAATCTCGTCGTCGTGCTCGGCAACGCCAAGTTCATGATTTTCCTCCTCATCTTCTCGCTCTTCTGGATCATGTACTGGCAGGTGTTCATCATCGTCCCGTTCTACGTAACGGACTACATCGCCGCCGACGCGCCGTTCGAGATCATCCAGTCGGCCGGGGCGTGGAGCATCATCATCCTGCAGCTCGTCGTGAACAGGTTGACGAAGCATCTGTCCCCCCGCACGGCGATCGTGGCCGGATTCGCCGCCTCGAGCATTTGCTGGCTGATCATCGCCATGAATCCGACGGTGCTCACCGTCGTGGCGGGCATCGTCGTCCTCGCGATCGGCGAGATGACGCAGGCACCGCGCTATTACGAGTACATTTCGGACCTTGCGCCCAAGGGGCAGCAGGGACTCTTCCAGGGCTACGCATTCCTTCCCATCGCCATCGCGTGGTTCGTGGGAGGCCCATTGGGCGGCTGGCTCTACGAGACGTTCGCGCGCCAGCAGACGAATCCAAACGTTGTGTGGTACTCTCTCTTCGCCATTGGCGCCGCGGCCACGGTGATGATGAGCGTGTACAACGTCGTCGTCGGCCGCGCCGAAAAGAAATGATGGATTATTGTAGGGCGAGCTGTCAGCTCGCCCCGGTTGAGCTTCGTACTGCATTGTCACAGGGCGAGCTAACAGCTCGCCCTACACTGATAAAAAAACAGGACACTCTATGCGTAAAATTTTTCTGTTCATTCTCGCCGCGCTCCTGCTCTTCACCGCACACACGCACGCGCAAACGGCATCTCAGATCGTCGCAAACGTGAAGCAGAAATTCGACCAGGTAAAGGATTATACCGTCTCCATCACAGCGAGAGTCGACCTCGAGCGGATGAAGATCCCCGAGATGAAAGCGACGCTCTATTTCAAGCAGCCGGACAAGATGCATGTGGAGTCGAAGAATTTCTCGATGCTGCCCAAGGAGGGCATGGGGCTCAATCCGTCGGACATGCTCATGAAGTACGACGCGTCGCTCCTGAAGAGCGAGCGGCGGAACGGCGTCATGTTCTACGATCTCCGCCTCGTTTCGAAGACGGAGAAGGGCAAGCAGGTGCGCGAATACTTCGTCACTGTCAACGGCGACGCCTGGGTTGTCTCCCACATCGAATCGTTCCCCATGCCGGGGCGGAAGATCACCATCGATTTCACACACGCCCTCGTGGACGACCAGTACTGGCTGCCCTCCACGACGGATGTGAACTACTCCACGGAACAGGCGGAAGACGCCCCCTCCGAGGCGCCGCAGCAGCAAAGCCGCCAACGCAGCATGCCGCGCAAGGGCACGGCGTCGGTGAGGTATTCGGACTATAAGGTAAACACGGGATTGTCGGACGAGATCTTCGAAAAGAAAAAAGAAGGGAAGAAATAGCAGGGCGAGTCAGCGGCGCAACAAGTCCATCGTTTTCCGGATCGACGCCTCATCCACAAGCTTATGGTTTACATATTTGTGAAGGATGCTCGAGATCAGCGTCTGATAGGGAAGGCCTTCTTCACCCGCGTGCCGTTTCACTTGCTCCAACACTGTGTCAGAGATACGGATGCTGATACTCCGTTTTTTTTTCATGTCCTTCAACAAGCCTGCAATTCGGTCTTTATCCTTCTTCGACACCGGCGTAAAGGTTTCGGCCATTCTCTCTATTTCCCGCTCTTCTTTATTGAGGCGCATTTTCATTTTTCCCTCCATACAATTTTTGAAACTTCCGGCTTCGAAACACGGTTTTTAGTATAATATTGTCTTTCTCATCTATTACGAAGGGAACGACATGAATATATCCGTGATATGGAACCAGGAAAATCTTCTGATTCGGACGAACGGGATGTTGGAGTATCTCCACATACTCTCCATCTTTAATCAGCGTCGAAATCTCATCGAACGATATTCCTCGCTCTTCCCTGAGTTTTCGGCCTTTATTTTCGTCCCAGAGGATGTC
>JAVBYH010000022.1 GCA_030824175.1 Bacteroidota bacterium
ATCCTGGTACGAATGATTCCATTCCGTCTGGCTGTAGGTGGGACTGAAGGAGCGGTCGGAGATGAAGAAAAGATATTTGCCGTCGGCGCTGAATTCCGGCGCATAGGACGCATACCAGCCGTCCGTGACCTCCGTCGTGGATTTGGTATCGAGGCTGTATATTTTTATTTTCGCTTCGCCGTCGCGTTCAGGATTCGTGTAGCCGATCCATTTCGAATCCGGCGACCAGCAATAATCGCTGTACTCGAACACCTTCGACGACGCCACGAGCGTTACGGACTTCGAGTCGATGTCGACAAACTGGAGGCGCTGCGCGCGGTCGGCCCAGAGAAGTTTTTTTGCGTCGGGCGACCAGACGGGCTGATATTTATAGTTCTCGGAATTTTTCGTCAGCTGGACGGGTTCCGATAGACCGTCCTGAGCGCGGATGTAGATTTCGTCCTCGCCCGTGGCGTCCGAGATGTATGAAATCCATTTTCCGTCGGGCGACCATTTCGCATTGCGTTCGTGGACGCCCGAGGTGTTTGTGAGATTTCGTGTGGGTCCGTACTTGGCCGGCACTGTGAAGACCTCGCCGCGCGCGCCGAAGAGCGCCCTGCTGCCGTCCGAAGCGATCTCGAAATTCGTGACATTCCTGCTCACATCGATGAGTCCGCCGCGACCCGCATCCAGGTCGTCGCTGATGCGTATGTCGATCTTCTGCTCCTGCTTCGTGGCGAGGTCGAACCGATAGATGTATCCGCCGTTTTCGAACACGATCGCACCGTTGCCGAGCGAGGGGAATTTCACATCGAAGTCCCTGAAGAACGTGCGCTGCGTGGTCGCCTTCGTATCGAGGTCGTACGAGTAGAGGTTCATGCGCCTGTTCTTGTCGCGTCCGTCGCGGTCCGAGACGAAGTAGATCGTCCTGCCTGCCCACATCGGAAAGACATCCTGTGCCGGGTCGTCCGTGAGCTTCTCTGTTTTCCGCGTGGTGAAGTCGTACGTCCAGATCTCATCAGCCTGGCCGCCCCGGTACCGTTTCCACGTGCGGAACTCGCGGAAGACGCGGTTGTAGGCGATCTTTTGTCCATCCGCAGAGAAGGAGAGCCATCCTCCGCGGGGAAGCGGAAGCTGTTCGGGAATCCCGCCGGTCGTGGATGCGTAGAAGAGCTGTCCCTTCCAATCGTTGAACTCGATGCCCCGCGAGCGGTAGACGACCGTCGCATTGTCCTTCCAGGTCATGACGATGTTGTTCGGGCCCATGCGGTCCGACACATCGTCCCTGTCGAGCGTTGGCGTGAATGTGAGTCGGCGCGGAACACCGCCCTCCGCCGGGATGACATAGACTTCGGTGTTGCCGTCGTATTGTCCCGTGAAGGCGATCTGCTTGCCGTCGGGCGAGAACCGGGCGAACATTTCCATGCCGATATCGCTTGTGAGCTTCCGTGCGATACCGCCGGCGGAAGGCACCGTGTACAGATCGCCGGCGTGTGTGAAGACGATGGATTCCCCGTTGGTGGCGGGAAACCGGAGCAGGCGCGCTTCATGTTGTGCAAATGCAACGCCGGAGATGAACAAAAGGAGAATGGCGATCGTTTTCATGGATATCCCGTGCTGTGTCGAGTGGCTGTGTGTTAAGGAAAAAGTAATGTAAGGGGATTATACTCCAGAAGCAACGCTCCGGGGCACTCCACGCGACACACTCCACGCGGCAGTCCGGGACAGTCCTGCATGATACCGGGTTCCGTCTGCGCCCCCGGGGGCGGCTGCCCGATATCAGCCATTCGGTGAAATTTTCCCTTTTCGCCGAAAACGTCAAATCACCCATCAGTGAAATGCATTTTTGTACACAAAACGCCCTTCCGAACCGCCCCTTTTCAATGAGGTGTACCTCACTCCCGAGCCACACGTACGATAGAGGCGAAACGCAATTCATAATTGGCACACTATTTGAACATTCGTGGGTATCCAAAAACCTTACCCATTCAGCATCGGTGAACCATGAAAAACATCCAGTATAAAAATTGGTCCGTAAAAACGAAGATCTTCTTCCTCCTCATCCTGTCGATACTGCCGTTCATGGGCATCTCCGTCTTCCACCTCCTGCCGAGCGTCGAGGAACAGTTTATGGAAGACAAGCGCAGGGGACTGCAGGCCGTCGTCGAATCGGCATACAGCATTTTACCCGTCTACGAAAAGAAGGTCGCCGCCGGCGAACTGTCGCGCGAACAAGCGGTCCAACAGGCGATGGACGAGATCAATCAATTGCGCTACGCCGGAAACGAATACTACTTCGTTTATTCGATGGAGGGCGTCGTGATGGCCCTCGGATCCGATCCGAAGAAAAAAGGCGAGGACCGCAGCCAGGTGGTCGACAAAAAAGGGTTTAAGTTTGTCCAGGGGATGGCGACAACGACGAGGACGAACGGCCAGGGGTTCGTCACATATTATTATCCGAAGCTCGGAGAGACGGAGGCGCAGGCAAAGCTCTCGTTCGTCAAACAATTTGCCCCGTGGAATTGCTT